>CALACF010000406.1 GCA_937890245.1 uncultured Flavobacteriales bacterium | reverse complement strand
GTGGCGCATTCTCAACTTGATCGACGGTCACGGGCTTTTGGAAGTGAGCCCTTGAATTGAGTGTGCCGTATGCGTGGTTCTTCATGGCCACGGCTGTCATGGCGTTACGTGGATCGCCGTACACAGATTTGTAGCGCTCGGCCACAAGGCCAAACATGCCAGGGGCGGTACGGCCTTTACTGATGATTGGGTGACCTCGATCAATATGTTGCATGACAAGTGAACCGCGCGGTCCAACATCGCGCATCTTTTCCGCTCCGACAACCAAAGCAACGTCGCACCCACCTGCGCGCAGGGCCATTGTCGCCTGTCTGATCGCGTCCAAACCGGAAGCGCAATAGGCCGCCACGCGAGTCACAGGTAGCCCGTGTAAGCCAAGGGGTTCTGCAAGTGACGTGCCGGCATTCCCCTGATCCGAATACGTGTACGAAAACGCCGTGCCGAGCCAGGCCGCATCAACATCGTCAATTGTGAGTTGCGCGTCCACCAAAGCAGCAAAGGCGGCCTCACGGACCAAGTCCTCATATCCGCGATCGAAGAATTCGCCGAACTGCGAACTTGCTGCACCAATTACAACGATGTCATCGGAGCCTTCGGTGACGGCTTGCGCGAGCATGTCAGCCATGGGTGTCAACCTTCCAGTAGTAATGCGGTAGTCCAGACCCGGTGTGGAGTCTGCGAAAAACGAGTTGGCAGGGCTCATCGATTTGGAGCCAATATGGCAAGCCCTGAACTGCTTGGCCATAAAACTGTCCGCCACCAGCCAATTGCACGACAACCATTTGCACAGTTGCATCAGGCGCTCCGTAGAGCTCATCAATGGATTGTGTAATGACGGTTCCGTTGCGCTCGAGCCGGATTGGCCTGAGCGCAAACGTCCCACAGTGTTCACAGACTTTGTTCGAAGGAAAGATGATGTTTTGGCAAGCCACGCATTGTGATCCAACAAGCCCGAGTAGGGCTGGCGCCTCACGGCTCAACTCGCTTCCAGAAGTCCAAGGGTTGGCGGTGTAGGCGGGTCGGTGCTCGTGTAACCACGTCCGCATGTTGTATGTGGCTGTCGGTTCCTTTGTGGTGTGTGTCTCGGCGAGTTCCGCAATGTTTGGTCCAGCGACAAGCAACACGCCGCTTGCTCCCCATCCCAAGTCGATCAAAGCTATGGATGATCCTGGTCCGGAAGCAGCCAGTTGTTGGAGCGCAAAAATGAGTCCTCCTGCGCGCCCATCACCGGGCTCAGTAGCGGAAGGATTTGCTATCCAAACATTGGGCACACCCCACTGTTTGGCAATGCGAGCACCTTTGAGTTTTGCACCAACACTGACAACCGCGCCAAGCATTTCCTGAGAGTTCTCAGGCGCTTCTTTGCGCAGTAGGTCAAGGACGTCTTTGCCTTCATGGGCGATAAGTCGGTCTTCAACGAAACGAGGATCCCGGTCAGCTCGTTCGTCTGACTCTTGCCATCTGTCGTAGGTAAGACCTGGTAGGGAAACGTGAGCGGCAACCTCTGCGATGCGGGCTTCACCAAATGAGAGCGCAATTGCACGGTCACCCGTTGGAGCGTTGAGAGGATCACGCTCACGCATCCGGTCAACGAAGATTCCGATCGCACCCTCGCAGGCGCGTGATGACACAAGCAAGACATCAGCGAGTTCACTTTGTGGATGCATCGTGGTGATCGGTTTTGGACCGGTCACTATCCCACTGGCACTAAGGTGCGCGCTAAAGCTTCGAGGCTCGAGGCCCTCCAATGGTGCGGCGAGAATAATTTCACTCACGTTGAGTGGTTGGCGCAGGCGACTCAAGGCTTCCCAAGACATCGTGAGCGCGTCCTCATCGGGTGCAGCGAAACGAAGCGTGCCGCTGCCGCCCACAGACGCCGACACTGCGGGTTCGAGGCCATACCTCGGTTGGTACACACCAACATCAGTTATGCCAAGCCTTTTCATTTGAGACCTCCTATGTGATTGTTTTTCTGAGTTTCGGGTGCGTATTCCTAACCGGCTCCGTGAATCGCATCGGCTCCAGCGAAGAAGTGCTCGCGAACGGCGCGACGAGAAACTTTCCCGTGGCCCGTCTTTGGCAATTCATCAACGATGAGTACTCGTTTGGGAATCTTGTGTCGAGATAGTGCACTTTGGCACCACGTGAGAATATTCGAGTCCGTCAGACTTGGATCTCCGCTCACAACGGCCACGATCGCTTCGCCCCAACGAGTGTCGGGGATACCAACAACTGCCACCTCGTATACGAGCTGGTGTGCAGCAATGTGATTCTCAACTTCGGTTGGAAAGACATTGAAGCCGCCGGTGATGATCATGTCGTCTTTTCGATCAGAGAGGAATATGAATCCCTCATGACGTCGCGCAATGTCTCCAGTGAGGAACCAGTCACCGAGGAGTCGTTGACTCCACAAATCGGGCTGCTGCCAGTACGTATGAGCGAGCGCCGGACTCCAGATGGCCAGTTGCCCCAATTCGTCATCAGCGACCGCATCGCCGAAGTCATTCAAGATGTTGATTTGACATCCCCATTCGGATTCACGCCCACATGACAACAGGAGTTCGGGATTTGTCGTCGTTGCTCGTAGGTGATCTGCAGGATCAAGGTGCGTGATGGGTGTTGGGGCTTCAGTTGACCCGTAAACCGTGTGGATGATCGGTCCGAAGAGTTCCTGAGCCCGGGAGATCAAGGTGGGTGAGGCCGGGGCAGATGCGTAGAGCACGAAGCGCAACGAGGAAAGGTCGTAACTTTCGAATTCCTCGTCATTCACAAGATCCGCAAGCACTGTTGGCACAACGATCAGGTGTGTCGTGCTGGTCTGCTGAATTGCGGAGAGAACCGATTTTGCACGGGAGTTGCAGCTTATGGCGACTGTCGCATCCGCGAGAAGAACCGCCTCAAAGAGTCGACCCGATGCGTGACTGATCGGAGATGAGACGAGAGCCACATCGCCAGGGGATATCTTGCTGATCGAAAGCCACCCTGCCATGGCTGCTGCCGTGCTGGCGTATTGATGAACGACTCCCTTTGGGCGGCCTGATGATCCGGATGT
>CALACF010000405.1 GCA_937890245.1 uncultured Flavobacteriales bacterium | reverse complement strand
TGATCGTAGGCTTTCCCGGGGAGTCTCAGGCGCAATTTGATGAGACGGCCAGGTTTTTGGCTGATTTGCCGGTGAGTTATCTGCACGTGTTCACGTATAGTGAGCGTGCGAAGACCACGGCGCTGCGCATCGATGAGGTGGTGCCCGTGCCCGAGCGCAAGAGAAGGAACGCTGTGCTCAGAACATTGTCTCTTAAGAAGCAACGAGCGCATGCCGAGCAGTTTGTCGGGCTGACGCGCGCCGTCCTTTTTGAGGACGCGGTGCGCGACGGCCTGCGCGAGGGCTACACGCCTGAGTACGTGCGTGTGGGAATGGATGCCGAACTTTGTCGAGCCGGTGAGCTCGTGGATGTGCGCTTGGGCGAAATGAAATTGGGCTTGCTACAGGCCACGCGCGTGAACACCTGAATTAATTTGGCCCATCGTCCCATTCGGCCATTATTATTGCCCCTCCATGTATCCCAATCTGTATTTTCTCTTCCAAGACCTCCTCGGGTTGGAGCTGCCCTTTTTGAAGTTGGTCAACACCTTCGGGCTGATGGTGGCGCTCGCCTTTGTGGCCGCCAGCGTTACCGTGTCGCTCGAATTGAAACGAAAGTCAAAGGCGGGCCTGCTTTCTTCGACCTTCAAAGAAGTCGTCGTCGGGGAAAAGGCCACGGCTATTGAGCTGGCGGGCAGCGGGCTTTTCGGGTTCCTGCTGGGCTACAAAGTTCTGTGGCTCATGATCAATGCGGGCACACTTTTCAACGGGTCCCAGCCGCCGCAGGCCCACCTATTTTCAGGCGATGGGTATTGGGCTTTGGGCTTGCTTCTCGCCGCGGGAATGGCCTACCTGCGCTACCGCGAAGCTGAATCCCAACGCCTCGAAAAGCCCCGAAAGCAGAAGATCGAAGTCCCGCCCCATCACCGCACGTCGTCCATCATTATGGTGGCGGCGGTCAGCGGCGTGGCCGGCGCCAAGCTATTTCACCTGCTTGAGTATCCCGAGGAACTCGTGCGCTTCTTCACCGAGCCATCTCTGCAGAGCTTCTTGGGCGGCCTCACCATATACGGCGGCCTGATTGTGGGCGGCATCGCAGTGGCGCTTTACGGACGCCGCCATGGATTGGCCTTCAATCCATTGTCAGACGCAGCGGCCCCCGGTCTCATGCTCGGCTATGGCGTCGGCCGCATCGGCTGTCAAGTCAGCGGCGACGGCGACTGGGGCATCCCCAATCCGCACATAAAGCCCGACTGGCTCAGCTGGCTCCCAGACTGGATGTGGTCGTACCAATTCCCGAACAATGTCAACGGCATATACGGCCAGCAGCCAGCTGGTTACACTGGCAAGCTCATCGAAGCCGGAGATCCTTGGCCGATTTTCCAGGGCTACGGAACCTACCTCGACCCAGGCGTCTACCCTACGGCTTTCTACGAAACGATTGCGGCCGTCGCGATATTTTTCCTCCTGTGGAATCTGCGCAAGCGCCTCGCCATTCCAGGGCAACTATTCGCCGTCTACCTCTTCCTCAACGGCCTCGAGCGGTTTTGGGTCGAAAAGATCAGGGTGAATATCGAAATGGACTTCCTCGGCATCCAACTCACACAAGCCGAGCTGATTTCAACGCTGATGATGGTCGCTGGAGCGTCGCTTTTCTGGATCCATCAGAAAGGACTATTCCGGCGCAATAGTTAAGCGCAAGCGTTAAACCCATGACCTCCCAGCGCGTTTGACCAGCGTGACGACTGCTCAAATGAAATTGAAGATCTCGAACACCTCGGACACTTCGCAATTGAACCCCAGTTTGCAGCAGGATGATTTCGGTCCGTGGGTGGATGCCAAATACGGATTGGTCTATCACACCTTGCTGCGAATGTTGCATGTCAAGGAAGATGCGGAGGACGTGACCCAGCAGGTATTTATCAAGGCGTGGCAGGGGCTCGAGGCGTTTCAAGGCAACAGCGCCCAGCTCAATGCCTGGCTTTTGCGCATCGCCCACAACGCCTGCATCGACGCGCTGCGCCGACGGAAGGTTCGGCGAACAGTCCCGCTTGATACGCGTATGGAAGAGACTGTTGCGGGGCTCACGGCGTGTCACGATTTTGACGGAGACGCGGCACTTGCACAGTTGCACGCGGCCGCAGAGACACTTCCGCCCAAACAGGGATTGGTCTTCCAATACAGGTACTTCGACGAGAAAAGCTACGCAGAAATTGCGGCAATTACAGGGACTTCGGAAGGCGCCCTGAAGGCTTCCTACCACTTTGCAAAAACGAAAATCGAAGGATTGCTGAAGAGCGGTTGACAGTTCAATTGACCCGCCCAACCCGCTTTAAACTTCTCCAAGACCTATGCGTTTTCACACTGACTTCCAGAGATTTGTAAAACATGAAAGACATGAATGATCAACCCACCCCCCAGTACAAGGCCCCGCTCAGCGACGGCTTCTCGCTGAGCGAGGCGGACCGCAAACGCGGAGTCAATGCGATTCTAGCAGCGACATCGACGCTGGCCACAGAGGCGACTGAGAAGGAGCGTCCGGTTCGCCGAATGCCGCGCTACCTCGTGCCGTTGTTGGCGGCAAGCATGGTGGGGGGCTTGGCCTTTTTCGGCTCCTTGTGGCTGATGCAGGCACATCAGTGTGAGACTTTTGCTTGCTTGTTGGAATCCGAGATCGAAACGATTTCTACGGACGATTTACTCGATGCCGCTTTATACGATGAGCTGTGGATGGAGGTCGCGATGGAGGTCGCCCTGGAGGTCGCGATGGAGGAAGGGGACGGCCTCCAAAACTTTGCCGGGCTTGAACTTCATCTCAATCTCAACCAATCACCTTCTTCAGCCGACAGATGATTGGCTTGAATGTCTAATACTTAATAGCATGAAAATCAAAATCATAGCATTGTCATTTTTCGTGACGTCTCTCACCTTTTTCAGCTTAACAGCAAGGGCCCAACCTGGTCAAGGCCATCCGCCAAATGATGGCGGGGAGCGCTCCGAGCAGGTTGAAAAGTTCTACATCGCTTACCTCACGCAGGAGTTGGACTTCTCTACAGAAGAAGCCCAGCAGTTCTGGCCTCTGTTCAACGCGATGGAGGGCGAGAAGAAGACGCTGGGAGCCGAGCGCAAGCAAATTATGGAGGACTTGATGGGCGGGAAAAACCACAAGGCCAGCGATGTGGAAACCGCGCTGGACCGGGTCCATGTGATCGAAGTTAAATTGGCCGATGCCCGCCGCGCCTTCGCCCAGTTATTGATGTCGACTTTTGATGCCGAGATGGCCGTCAACTTTATCGAAGCACAGAAAGGCTTTCGCCGGGCGATGCTTAATGCGGTCAATCAACGTGGAAAGAAGGGAGGACAAGGCGCTCGACGCCCGGGCCGGGGTCAGCGTTGACCTCCGCCCCCGCCTTTGCGACCACGACCTCCGCCTCCGCCACTGCCGCCGCCACTTTTGCGACC
>CALACF010000404.1 GCA_937890245.1 uncultured Flavobacteriales bacterium | reverse complement strand
TCAGCCTCACGCTCATAGCAGTCGCAGCGCCAGAACAAGCAACAGTCTCTCCTGTGTAGTCCAGCAAGAAAGCGTCAGCCGGTTCGCTTGCTGCGGCACATGAGTTTGCTGTAGCTGTGGCGATGTGTCCAGCAGCGTTAGCTTGGCCGCTTTCGGTCAAGATGTGGTTCGGGCAGATCGTGTAGATCGTAGGGTAGTACGTGTTCTCGAACAGGTCGAAGATGTTCGCGCGGTCGTCAAACATAGGGAACGGTGTACCTGTGATCCAATCGCCAGTTGTGCTGGGGCCCGTTCCAGCGAGATCCTCAGCAGTGGTGCCGTCGTCAGACTCCATCGTGAAAATCATGACTTCGCCTGTTCCATCAGGACCGAGTTCTTCCCAGACCTGATCCAAGGCACCAGTCGCGCGGTAGCTCCAGCATGGTCCACACCAAGTAGCGTAGAAGTCGATAATAACGGTAGTTCCTCCGTCGAGCAGATCATAAAGGTTCCATTCCACGCCGTCGATGTCGGTAGCGGTGAAGTCGGGTGCAACGCTGCCGTCAGGAAGTTGAGCAAAGGCTGCAGTTGAAATGAAGAGTGCGATAAGCACTGAGTACAAATGTTTCATGTTGTGTGGTTTAGGTCCTTGCGGGGGTGAATTCGATGCGAAAGATAGGCAAGATTACGCACTTGATAACCGCGCGCGTATTGTCAAGGTTGCTTGGCGCTTGCGCCGTATTTTCGCCCAATGAAAGTTTTGACCGGATCAGGCCGTGTACTTTGTGCATTGGCATTATTTCTCCTGAACTCCTTTGTTTTAGGGTTGTTGGCTCAAAGTCAGCCCACGATGATCGACCCGACTTTGCAGGTTTTTGGCGAGGCTGTTGGAGCGCCTCTGCTTGCGGAATGGAAGGTGACCAATGCAACCGAGGTTGCAATGACGATTTATGTAGAGCGGAATTTCGTGCAAACCGTCGAGCCCTTCAACTACCCGTATGTTGCTGGAGCTGAAGGTGCTTATGAGCGCTTTTGCTGGGGTGGGACTTGCTTCCCTTATGGAACGGACAGCTCGCCTGGACCGCTCGCATTGACGTTGCAACCGGGTGATACCACGGGGCTTAACATTATAGGGACGGAAGAGTGGTTCATAGCTGATTACTATCCAAATGGGGTTGCTGGCGTCACGGCGCTCGAGTACTGCTTCATCCCGACCGGGCAAGGGCAAGATGAGCTTTGTCACACGGTCTTGTACTGTGCTGATGCTGAAAATTGTGTGCTGGGGGTACAAGAAATGAAGACTGAAATTGCCGGGTTTGCTCCCAATCCTGTGGTGGGCCTTGCTGGATTGGCCTACACGGCACCGAACGGCGGGCATTTGGTTTTTCTCGATTTGACCGGCCGCGCAGTAAAACGCATTGCGCTGAACGAAGGACGTGGCGTGCTGTGGATCAACGGCGAGGAATTCGATCCAGGTGTGTACGTGTATGCATTGGAAGTGGCTGGGCAGTTGAGCCAAAGCCGCAAGCTGGTCATCGAACACTGAGATTGATTCTATGAGTAGCATCCTGAGAAAGGAAGCGCTGGACTACCACAGCGGAGGTCGGCGTGGAAAGGTGGAGGTCGTCCCGACCAAGCCGTATAGTTCGCAGCGCGATTTGTCTTTGGCGTATTCGCCTGGGGTGGCTGAGCCTTGCTTGGAGATTGCGAAGAACCCCGAGGATGTTTACCGTTACACGGCCAAGGGCAATTTGGTCGCGGTGATTACAAACGGAACGGCGGTATTGGGTTTGGGGAATATTGGACCCGAGGCGTCCAAGCCGGTGATGGAGGGCAAGGGTGTCCTGTTCAAGGTGTTCGCAGATTTGGACTGCTTCGATATAGAAGTGGACGCCACGGACGTTGACTTGTTTGTTCAAACGGTCAAGGCCATTGCCCCGACGTTTGGTGGGATCAATCTCGAGGACATCAAGGCGCCGGAAGCATTTGAAATCGAGCGGCGACTTGTTGAGGAGTTGAACATCCCCGTGATGCACGACGATCAGCACGGCACGGCAATTATTTCTTCTGCGGCACTGCTCAACGCGTTGGACGTGGCCGAGAAGAAGATTGATAAGGTGCGTGTGGTGGTCAGCGGCGCGGGTGCGTCTGCGATGGCTTGCATGGGGCTGTACATTCAGCTCGGGGTTCGGCTTGAGAATATTGCGGTCTTTGACTCGAAGGGTCATATTCACGCGGGTCGCAAGGATTTGGGCGAGAAGAAGGCGCGGTTTGCAGCGAAGAAGAAGTACGCTGATTTGGCGGAGGCCATGAAGGGTGCCGACGTGTTCTTGGGACTGAGCCGAGGCAATATTGTCGAGCCAGCATGGGTGGCGGCCATGGCGAAGAACCCGATCGTTTTTGCACTGGCCAATCCAGATCCGGAAATTCCCTACGATTTGGCAATGGACGTGCGCGATGATTTGATTATGGCTACGGGACGCTCGGATCACCCCAATCAGGTGAACAATGTGTTGGGCTTTCCGTTCATTTTTCGTGGGGCGATGGACGTGCGTGCCACGGTGATCAACGACGAGATGAAGATGGCCGCCGTTCGAGCGATTGCGGCGTTGGCCAAGGAAAATGTGCCAGACGAGGTGAACGAAGCGTATGGCATTCGGGGGATGGCCTTCGGCCGAGACTTCATCATTCCCAAGCCGATGGACCCGCGTTTGATTTCGACCGTGGCGCCGGCTGTGGCGAAGGCCGCGATTGATTCGGGCGTTGCCCAGGCGCCGATTCGGGATTGGGATGGGTATAAAATGGAGCTGAACCGCCGACTCGACATTGATTCGGGCTTTATTCGAACCTTGGGCGATCGTGCGCGGCAAGATGTGAAGCGCGTGGTGTTTGCCGAGGCGGACCACTACAAGGTATTGAAGGCGGCGGAAACGGCGCGTGACCAGGGAACGGCGATGCCGGTGCTTCTGGGCGATCGAGAGACGATTGAGGCGCTCATCGAGGAGCACAACATCGAGCTTGGAGAGGTGGAAATTATTGACCCGCTGGACCGCAGTGAGTTGGAGCGCCGTGAGGCCTTTGCCGATGCGCTGTTCAAGAAGCGCGAGCGGAAGGGCATGACGCTTTCGGATGCTCGACGCCTGGTGAAGCACCGCAGTTATTTTGGGTCGATGATGGTCGAAGTTGGAGATGCGGATGCGTTGATTTCAGGCCTGACGCGGAATTACCGCAAGAGCTTGTTGCCCGCATTGCAAATCATCGGCATGGCAGAAGGCGTGAAGAAGGTCGCCGGGATGTACGTACTGCAGACGAAACGCGGCCCGATGTTCTTTGCCGACACGACGGTCAACCGCAACCCAACAGCGCGTGAGCTGGTGGACATTACATTGATGACGGCGAAGGCTGTGCGCGAGTTTCGCATCGTTCCACGGATTGCGATGCTCAGCTATTCCAATTTTGGTTCGGCCGAAGGACCCGATGCAGAGAAGGTCGCTGAGGCCGTCAAGATTTTGCACGACGAGCATCCCGATTTGATTGTCGATGGAGAGATGCAAGCAAACTTTGCACTTAACGAAGACCTCGCCGGGGAAATCTTTCCTTTCAGTGCGCTGCGAGGAAGACGTGTTAATACGCTGATTTTCCCGAACCTTGCCGCCGGCAACATTGCCTACAAGTTGATGCAGGAAATGGGTGGATTCGAAGTGCACGGGCCGGTGTTGCTCGGAATGAAGAAGCCATTCCACATTTTGCAACTCGGATCAAGCGTCCGGGAAATCGTAAATATGGTCCGCATTGCGGCCTTTGACGCCCAGCGAAAAACGACATGATCCATCATCTGGTCGGTAAGTTCGTCGAGAAGACACCCACTTATGTGGTGCTCGAGTGTGGAGGTGTGGGCTATTTGGTCCACGTTTCGCTGACGACGTTCTCCCAGATTTCGAACCTTGAGACAGGCCGGCTGCTGATTCACCCTGTATACCGAGAGGACGCCCAGCTGCTCTTCGGATTTTACGACAAGACCGAGCGCGACCTCTTCGTCTTGCTCACAGGTGTCAGTGGCGTGGGAGCGGCCACAGCGCGGATGATTCTGAGTGGCATGGCGCCGGGCGAAGTTGTGGCCGTCATTCAAAGCGGGGATGATGCGGCCCTGAAGGCCATCAAGGGCATCGGTGCGAAAACAGCCCAACGCATCATTGTTGACTTGCAAGACAAGTTGGGTGGAGACGATTGGGCGGGAGCGCCAGGGAGCGGGGGCTCGGGGACAGGAAATTCTACTGCGACTGCACACAATACCGAGGCCCGCGATGCGTTGGCAGCTTTGTGCTCGCTGGGTTTTGATAGAAAGCGGGTCAATGCTGTGTTGGACAAAGCCTTGAAGGCGGGCATCCAAGGCGTTGAACCCCTGATCAAAGAAGCCCTGAAACGACTTTGACCGATTTGACCGTTATGCGCTTGATCAAAAAAATGACATCATTCGTTGCGTTTGCAGCTGCCATTGCCGCTGTGACAACGACTGTCAGCGCCCAAAATATTGGCGATGCTTCTGCAGACAGCATCGTGTTGTCAGCCGATACCATCGACCTCCCGATGCCGCACGGAGAGGATCCGTATGCCGTTGTAGAGCAGACGGGTGGCATCAGCTTGGCGTGGCCCGATGTGGTGGAGTATGGCGTGGACTTTGATCCCTCAACAGGCCAATACATCGTGCGTCAGCGCCTTGGTGACACCCTGGATTTTCGCAATCCGACCTTCTGGACGCTGGACGAGTTTCTCGACTACAATATTGACCAAAACCTGAGTGAATATTGGGATGAGATGCAGGAAGAGGAGGACGAAGAAAATCGTGGATTTGCTCCTAAACTCACGATTGACTCGGAAATTTTCGAGACACTTTTCGGTTCGAATGAGATTGAGATTCGTCCGCAGGGTTCAGCCCAATTGAACATCGGAGCGCGCTACTCGAAGACGGACAATCCCCGGCTTGCAGAGAAGGACAGGGCCATCACGACCTTTGATTACGACCAGCGAATTCAGTTGTCGATCGATGGCAGCATCGGGGACAAAATTAACATTGGCACAAACTACAACACCGAGGCAACGTTTGACTTTGAGAACAAGATGAACATCGGATTCCAGGGGGAAGAGGATGATATTCTGAAGAACATCGAGGCGGGTAATATTTCGCTGCCGCTGAACAGTTCGCTGATCCAGGGCAGTCAAAGTCTGTTCGGAGTGAAACTCGAAACGCAATGGGGGAAGGTTTACAACAGCACGGTGTTCAGCCAGCAAAAGGGTGAACGCAAGGAAATCAATGTTGAAGGCGGCGCCCAGAAGCAGGAATTCGATATCCGCGCTGACGACTACGAGGCCAACCGCCACTACTTCCTCTCGCAGTATTTCCGTGATACATATGACGAATCGATGCAGAATTTGCCGGTGGTGAATTCGCCGGTTCGCATCACGCGGATTGAGGTGTATATCGTCAACACACAGGCAAACACGCAGGACGTACGGAACGTGATCGCCTTCACCGACCTCGGTGAGCACCCGGACCATATGTCGAGCGATTTGCCAATTTCAGATCTGACGGACGATCCGGATTTGTCAGTGAACGCGGCGCGCAATCCAGACAATGCGAACAATGAGATCTTCATGGACATGTCGGGAAACCCTGCGGTCATGGGATTCAGCGGTGCGGGTGCGGCCATCAGCAGCATAGTAGGCGTGGATGGGCAGCCGATCTATAGTCCTGGTATACACTACGAGCGGGTGGGCAACGCCCGGCGTTTGACTGCGACTGAATTTACGTTCAACGACAAGCTCGGCTTTGTGTCGCTGCGCCAGTCTTTGAACAACGCCGAGGTATTGGGCATTGCGTTTGAGTACACGATGGGCGGGCAAACCTATCAAGTGGGAACGCTCTCGCAAGATGGATACGCCGCGCCTTCCGCGCTTCTGCTGAAGATGCTCAAGAGCAGTGTCACGCGGGTGAGCTTGGAAAATGGGGACACTGCACCGCTGTGGGATCTCATGATGAAGAACGTTTACTCTTTGGGAGCGTTCGGACTGAGTGCTGAGAATTTCCGTCTGGGCATCTGGTACAACGACCCGGCAACGGGCGTTGACCTGAACTACATTCCGCGCGAGCCGCTCGAG
>CALACF010000403.1 GCA_937890245.1 uncultured Flavobacteriales bacterium | reverse complement strand
AAGCGCATGGGCGTCGTCCTGGGCGGCAATGCCTTGGTCGACCTTTTCAACGAGCGCTACTACCGCGATATGAACGGTGGCATTCTTGAAGCATTCGGCATCATGTTTTCCCGCGATTTGAAGGTCTACATGTACCCTTGGCAGGACTACAAATCCGACCTGTTGGTCACGACGGAGAATGCGCCAATTCACCCACGCATCAAACCCTTGTACGATTATTTAATCTTCAACAAGCGCGTATCAGATTTGGACTCCGAGAACCTCGAAATCCTCGACATATACTCCCGCAAAGTGCTCAAGATGATCCGCAAAGGATTGCCCGGATGGGAAGACATGGTCCCCATGGAGGTGGACAAAATGATCAAGCAGAACAAGCTCTTTGGATACACCGACAAGCCCGTAGCTGCTGCTGACAAGGCTTCCACGGAGGAAGACAACGAGAACCTCTCGCAATTCAACTGAGCTAGGCTCTGCTGAACTCGACTCGATACAGCTCAGGCCAGATTCGCACCACTCAAATTCGCACCACAAAGAACGAAAAAAGCCGCTCCCACTGGGAACGGCTTTTTCATTTAATAGAAGTCGTACAGCTATTATTCCGCTGGAGCTTCGGCCTCCGCAACTGGGGCTTCTGGAGCCGCTGGGGCTTCAACTGCCACAGTAGCTTTCTTCGTGTCTTCACCCGACTCCTTCAAATCCAACAGACGATCGTACTCGTCTTGCGAGCCAACGACCATGTCATGCCAACGGCGCATGCCCGTTCCGGCAGGAATCAAGTGACCTACGATCACATTCTCCTTCAAACCGAGCAAGGTATCCTCCTTGGCACCCACAGCAGCTTCATTCAACACCTTGGTCGTCTCCTGGAAGGATGCGGCCGAGATAAAGGACTTGGTCTGCAATGATGCACGGGTGATTCCCTGGAGCAATGGACGTGCAGTTGAAGCAACGGCAGGGCGCCCTTCAATGAGCTTCAAGTCCTTGCGGCGCAATACACTGTTTTCATCGCGAAGCTTACGCGCAGAAATCATCTGGCCCGGCTTGTACTCGTCACTGTCTCCAGCTTCTTCAATACACACCATGCCGAACATATTGTCATTCTCATCCATGAAGTCGTGCTTCTCAACAAACTGCTTCTCGAGGAACTTGGTATCACCCGCATCCTCAATCACCACCTTTTTCATCATCTGACGAACAATCACCTCAAAGTGCTTGTCGTTGATCTTCACACCCTGCAAGCGGTACACCTCTTGGATTTCATTGACCAAGTATTCTTGTACAGCTGTTGGGCCTTGAATCGCCAGAATGTCAGCTGGCGTAATTGCGCCGTCCGACATAGGCATACCTGCCC
>CALACF010000402.1 GCA_937890245.1 uncultured Flavobacteriales bacterium | reverse complement strand
GGCGACGCGCTCCTCATCGTGGCTCTCCATATAGGCCACCAGGTTCGGGTACGTGTAGCCGCGAGAAGTGTGAGAAGCCCAAAACAAGTTGGCGGGGTAGCCCAACGCGGCGTCTTTGAATTGGCTGTGCATGATGCCCCAGATCATAAAACCACCGTTTGCCAAAGCTTGTTCCTCTGCGTTGTCGCCGAGATGCTCGAGAATCATGTACGTGCCAGGGTGGTTGGACCAGACGTGATTGGCATAGTCAAAGAGAATGTTGACCCGGCTTTGATCGTAGGCGTTCCAGGCTGAAATGTCGCCGAGCGTGTAATTCTGTGTGAGCCCTTTGGAGAGGTCGATGCGGAAACCGTCGATGTGGTATTCGTCGATCCAGTAATTGAGGACGCGCTTCCAAAATTCGCGGGTCCAAGCATCCTCGTGGTTGAAATCATAGCCAAGGCTGTAGGGGTGAACACTGACCGAATTAAACCAAGGGTTGTCCCAGGTCGCTGTGCCGTCCTGCGCTTGGTGCAGACGGACCATGGGATCGAGGCCGAAGCTGTGGTTGGGCACGATGTCGGCTATAATCGCGATCCCTCGGGCGTGGGCGGCGTCGACAAGCCGTTTCAGGTCCTCGGCCGCGCCGTATTGCTTGTCGAGGGCGAAGCGTTGGCTCGGGTTGTAGCCCCAGCTCATGTTGCCGTCAAATTCGCTGACCGGCATGAGTTCGATCGCCGTTATGCCAAGCCATTCCAGGTAGTCCAAGCGCTTGATTACTTCTCTAAAACTGCTGCCTTCATCAAAATCGCGCACGAGCAGCTCGTAGATGACCAATCGATCTTGGGCTGGTTTTTGGAAGGTGGCATCCGTCCAAGGGAACTCTGGGGCGACGGTGCGGAACGCGCTGACCGGCCAAAAAGCGTTGTCGTAGGGGAAGGCCGGCATTTGTGCGAAGCGTTCAGGCGGAATGTAGCCGTCGTTCCATGGGTCGAGGAGCAACTCGGAGTAGGGGTCTGCCACCTCCAAGCTGTCATCAACCAGGAAATGGTAACGCTGCCAGGCGCCTGCTTCGATGCCCTCGACCTCGAGCCACCAGGTATGGCCATCGCTTGCGGGTTGCATGAGCGAGGTTGAATCGGAAGCCCAATTATTGAAGTCGCCTCGCAAGTGAACGCTCGACTTTGAATGGGCGCGGAATTGGAAACGGGCCGAGGTGGCACTTAAGATGGTCACGCCGTCGAGGCTGCCGCCTGGAGGGTCGGTTGTGTCTTGCTGTGCAGCGAGTGGATTTGGAATACAGACGGTGCTGATCATCAGTGCAATCAACCCTGTACAAAATACACTTACCGAAATTTTCATGATTCTGCAATATACGACCCCCGGAGTCGAGTTCAGCCTGCTTAACTTCGCCGCCCATGAAATACGACGTCATCGTACTCGGCAGCGGCCCAGGAGGCTATGTGACTGCCATCCGCGCATCTCAACTCGGACTAAAAACGGCCGTGGTCGAACGCGAATCGCTCGGCGGAATTTGCCTGAACTGGGGCTGCATTCCCACCAAAGCCTTGCTCAAGAGCGCCAACGTTTTTGAGTACATCAACCACGCTGCAGATTACGGCATCACGGTCGGAGCGCCCAAAGCTGACTTTGGCGGCATGGTCAAGCGCTCGCGCGATGTGGCTGAAGGCATGAGCGGCGGAGTGAAGTTTTTGCTCAAGAAGAACAAGGTGGACGTCATCATGGGCAATGGAAAATTGCTCGCCGGTCGCAAGTTGGAGGTCACGGCCGAAGATGGCACCGTGCAGGTACTAGAAGCCGACCACATCATTGTGTCAACGGGCGCGCGCAGTCGCCAACTTCCCTCCTTGCCCCAGAACGGCAAGACGGTCATCGGATACCGAGAGGCCATGACACTCAAGAGCCAGCCAAAGCGCATGGTCGTCGTCGGATCCGGCGCAATTGGCGTCGAGTTTGCGTATTTCTACAATGCGATCGGCACGGAAGTGACCGTGGTGGAATACCTGCCAAACATTGTGCCGCTCGAAGATGTCGAAGTCAGCAAGCAGCTAGGCCGGAGCTTCAAAAAGCAAGGCATCAAGGTTATGACTTCCGCAGAAGTAACGTCGGTCAAGGATGTCAAAGGCGGGGTTTCTGTGACTGTCAAGACAAAGAAGGGCGAGGAGCAAATCGAGGCTGATGTCGTGCTGAGCGCAGTGGGCGTGATTGCGAACATCGAAGGCATCGGGCTGGAGGACGTTGGGATTGCGGCTGACCGCGGCAAGATCCTCGTCGACGATTTCTACAAGACGAACATCCCCGGGTACTACGCCATTGGCGACTGTGTGCCAGGACCTGCATTGGCCCACGTGGCCAGCGCAGAAGGAATTTTGTGCGTTGAGAAAATCGCCGGACAGAACGTGGAGCCAATCGACTACACGAACATCCCGGGCTGCACGTATTGCTTCCCCGAGGTAGCAAGCGTCGGCATGACGGAGGCGCAGGCAAAGGAGAAAGGCATCGAGGTAAAAGTGGGCAAGTTCCCGTTCTCAGCCTCCGGAAAAGCCAGCGCCAGCGGTCACAAGGACGGCTTCGTGAAATTGATTTTTGACGCCAAGTACGGTGAGTTGCTCGGCGGCCACATGATCGGTGCAAACGTCACGGAGTTGGTGGCTGAATTGGTGGCCGTGAGAAAGCTCGAGACCACTGGACACGAGCTGATCAAGACAATCCACCCCCACCCCACACTTAGCGAGGCCGTGATGGAAGCGGCGGCGGCGGCTTACGACGAGGTCATCCACCTTTGAGCCCAAAGGCTCACCAACCTTTTACCAGACGCGCGACCCGGGCTTGACCGCCTGCTACGACGCGGATAAGCACGACACCGGACTGCTCGTTTAAGGCGAGTTGGCCTCCGCGACCGTAGCCAGACGTTGCTGTGATCAGCCTGCCGTCGGCGCTCCAGGCCTCGGCCAGCCATGGGCCACTCGGCCAGCCAAACAGCTCGCATCGGCCAGCAAAGTCCGCCCGCAATTCCAAGCTCCAGTCGTGCAAACTAGCAGCCGAGAGCTGTTCGCCCACGCCAACCGCATCGGCGGAGCGTTCAGGAATCTCCAGCGTGTAAAGATCGTCGGCCAATGAGTCTGCCGGAATTCCGTTCGAGAAAATCTGGCAATTTAACGAGCCCGTGATCGTGCCGTCCGTCGTGAATTGGCCGAGCAAAATTTGTAAATCGTCACCCGCAATTCCGTTTGAACTCCCAAGCGTTATGTACCAAGCGCCGTCTGCATCCATCAGCAAATCGCCCCCTGCCTCGAACGGAAGAACCCATACATCGGCCGAAGGCGGGAAAGTGCCGATGCCCATTTCCAGGTTGGCGCCCACCGGTGCAACATCGATGCCAATCGTAATCCAACTGTCGTATTCAAGCCCCTCAAAAATATCGAACAGCTCAGAGACGTTGCTATTCGGCGAAACCCAACCGTTTTCATTTTGGTAGAAACTGGTGGTCGTCTGCACCATCGATTCAAAGCCAGCCCAGCCCGAAACTGAGGTCAGAAAATCATCCGATGCTGTCGTATTCAGGTACAGGCGATTCGTTGTCATGCCCTCAATCCCATCAACGGCAATCAAATCCCACGACAGGAAGTACGATTCGTTTTGGGCCTCCATGCTGGTGGCGATGGCCATTGCCAGAATAATCGTAAAAATGTTCTTCATCACTTCACTTTTTATGTCACTTTAGATGCCAATTATTTTGCGGCCACCAGGACCACTTCGTCCATCCGGACTTCGATGAACAAGTCATCATAAGAGAGTACACGCCCTTTCAACTGCACCAAAGCGCCAACTTTTGCCTCGGCTGGCTGGCCTGGTTTCGACCAGTTCCCAATCACGCCCCCCTCCATTGAAAAGCCTACGCTGTCCGCCACCGACAACACGCCAAGCACCTGCACCACTTCATTGAGGTAGTCTGCATTGGATTGCGCCGGGTCA
>CALACF010000401.1 GCA_937890245.1 uncultured Flavobacteriales bacterium | reverse complement strand
GTGGCCGATGATTGCGTCGTTTTCTTGCTTGTATCTCTCGAGGAAGTCTTCGGCGCTGGAAAAGGCCACCTGGTTGATGTAGCGCTTCACCTCATCGACATTCATGCCGATGCCGTTGTCGGAGATGGTGAGGGTGTTGGCCTCGCGGTCGATGCGGATCGAAATCTTGGCTTCAGGCCCTTCGCTGCAGTCGCCAGCCATCGCCGCCATGCGCCGCTTGCTGATGGCATCCACGCCATTGCTCACCAGCTCCCGCAGAAACACCTCATGGCCGCTGTAGACGGCTTTTTTAATGATCGGAAAGATGTTTTCCGTCTGGACGTTGATTTGACCTTGTTGCATGTCGCGCCCTCAGTCAAATCCTGTGCCGTTTACTTCTGCGCCAGATTTTGCCAATTTCTGTCGGAATCTGTCAAATCTGGCTGACAGATTGTCGTAAACCGCCTCAGAACTTCAATCAGCGGATGACCAGCGATGCGGGGGCGAATCCTGCAACATGGAGGATGTAGGTGCCTTGGGCGAAATTGGTGAGGTCGAGATGGGTTAAGCCTTGGCCCGTGCCTGAAGCCACTGTGCGCCCGGTGAGGTCCACGGCGCGCCATGTTTGGAGTTTCGGCCCGAGGTCGAATTGAACGCGGTCCGTGGCAGGATTGGGATACAAATCGAGAAGTGGGAGGGCAGAAGAGGCCTCGTCGATGGCGTCGATTGCTGGGGTGAAGCGGTAGATGCGGCCGAAGATGGGGTCGGAGGTGAGCCCGATAGTGAAGCCGTCGTCGAATGTTGTGATCTCCAAGGTGGGGGCCGACTCGTTACCAACGAGCATGTAGAGGTCACCAACTTCTTCGTCCACATTTAGATTTTGAGCCAGAGCAATGAATGGAGGGTTCGTTTCGAATTGAATGTCGATCAGCCCAAATCGATACTCGATGACACCGCTAGCTTCGTAGAGCCAAACTTGTGCGTTATACCGGCTAGAATAGGTGGTGTTGCTGTCTCCTTCGAAAACTTCCTCATAGAGTCCACAGTTGTTCCACTCAATTTTGAATACGTAATTGCCTGGCGTTCCATCGAGCAAATAACTGATTTTGGAGTCTTCTTTTATGACAGTGGAGAGGTCCGCCAAGTCATAGGCGCCAGGAATAAACAAGTTCAGGGCTGATTCAGAAGCCGGTGTACCCATCATGTTGCCCAATCCGATTTGGCTGAATCCCGAAGTGATTTGCCCGAAAAAGGGAAAGTCAAAGCCGAGGTCGACGGAGAATTCGGGGTCATCCCAGCCGGGGGCGGCCAAGGAGGGCGATCCGACAAGGTCCACGTAGTCGGCTAAGTCGACTTCAAGCGTGTATTGGGCAGAGGCAGCGCTGGTATGGAAAGCGAGAAAAGCCAGTAAAGCCAAGAGCAGGAGGGGAGAGTGTTGCGAATTCATGGCCGCAAATCTACGCTTAAATATCGCCCTCAATCAATATCGCTATCTCTAAGTTCTATGGTGTGACGGAATAAAATCCACGACATGCCTTCGTCATTTGAGCTGGACCAGCGCTCGTCGCCAGCACTTAGGAATGCGTCACTCCAGCTGATGTCTAAATTGTGCAAGATCAGGCTGTCCACGTGCAGGGCGCCATTCTCGAAGGCGGTGCAGTCTTGGCATTTCCCGCGATGTTCATACCAGGCTACATCTCGTGTTTCTCCCGGGGCAAGCGAAAAATTCACAGAATCGGGCAAGAAGCCACTGAGGTCCAAGTCCAAGGTGAGGTTGAGCGCGTGCGACGTGTTGTTGTGGACCGTTTTGGTAACGGCCGTATGTCCTTCACATCCAAATAGAAACAGGCTGAATGACAGGAGGGCGGCGAGTTGAGTTCTCTGCATGCCTGAAGGACGTAAAGATCAAAAGTTGGGTTGCATCAACTCGGTCTTGTAGAACTTGTCGATGATGGCCACTGCTTCTTCCGGCGTGTCGACGAGTTGCATGAGGTCGAGGTCTTTCTCAGAGACATTGGCGTCGCTCTCGAGCAAGCTTGCACGAATCCAATCCATCATGCCTTGCCAATACGCCTTGCGCACGAGAACGATAGGGAAGCGCTTGGACTTGCTGGTCTGGATCAAGGTAATGGCCTCGAATAGTTCGTCCAGGGTGCCGAATCCACCCGGCATGACAATGTAGCCCTGTGAATACTTCATGAACATGACCTTTCGGACAAAGAAGTAGTTGAATTCCAGGTTTTTATCTCGGCTGATCCATGGGTTGTGGTGCTGCTCAAAGGGCAGTACCATATTGAGACCTACAGAAATACCGCCGGCCTCTGAAGCCCCTCGGTTGCCGGCTTCCATGATGCCTGGGCCTCCCCCGGTGATCACGCCGTAGCCGCTTTCAACCAACAATTTGCCTGCCTGACGTGCCAATTGGTAATCCGGATGGTCTTCCGATTTCCGGGCCGAACCAAAGATGCTTACACAAGGGCCAATGCGGTGCAGGGCCTCAAAACCCTCTACAAACTCCGACATGATTTTGAAGATCGACCAGCTGTCGTGGGCCTTCACTTCTTTCCAACTGCGTGTCAAATGGTGCTTCTGCTTGCTCATCGTCTCAAAATTTTATACGTCCTACCAAAGTAGGCCATCTATTTCAAAGCTGCGGCGCGCTCCAAGTGACACGATAAACAACGGCCTGTGTATCCCGCGTGTTTAGCCAGTTTTTCAGGTGTGCCCTGCGCGACAATATACCCGCCTGCGCCGCCGCCTTCTGGACCGATGTCTACCACGTGGTCAGCACTGGCGATCACGTCGAGCTGGTGCTCGATGATCAAGACCGTGTTGCCCTTGTCTACCAAACGATGTAGGACAGACAGCAGCATTTCGACGTCCTGAAAATGCAGGCCGGTGGTGGGCTCGTCAAGAAAGTAGAGGGTGTTGCCCGTGCCCTTTTTTGCCAGTTCAGAGGCCAATTTCACCCGTTGGGCTTCGCCACCACTCAAGGTGGTACTCTGCTGTCCCAGAGTGATGTAGCCGAGCCCGACGTCGAATAACGTCTGGCAGACGCGCTTAATTTTCGGGTGGGCATGGAAGAACTGCAAGGCGGTTTCGACGGTCATCTCGAGGATGTCGGCTATGGACTTTCCGCGGTATCGAACCTCTAGGGTTTCGCGGTTGTAGCGGTGGCCCATGCAAGATTCGCAGTGCACGTGAACGTCGGGTAGGAAGTTCATTTCGATGGTCCTAAGTCCGGCGCCCTTGCACGTTTCGCAGCGCCCGCCGCTGACGTTGAAAGAGTAGCGACCGGGCTTGTAGCCGCGAATTTTTGACTCGGGGAGCTGTGTAAACAGCGTGCGGATGTCGCTGAACATTCCTGTGTAGGTGGCCGGGTTGGAGCGCGGCGTGCGCCCGATGGGGCGCTGATCGATGGCAATGACCTTGTCGAGATGCTCCAAGCCGTCGAGCGATTTGTACGGCAGCGCCACGCGTGTTGGGTCCCAAATATGGTTGTGTAGGATGGGGTGGAGCGTTTGGTTGATGAGCGAACTCTTGCCGCTGCCACTCACACCTGAGACCGCTGTTAAGGTTCCAAGGGGTAGTTTCAAGGTGTCGCCCTTGAGGTTGTGTCCGGTGGCGCCCTTGAGCACGATGTGTTTTCCGCTGCCCTTTCGGCGCTTTTTCGGAATCGGAATGCTGCGCGCCCCGCTGAGGTATTCCGAAGTGACCGAGCCCTGCTGGCCATGTGTGTCGGGCGGTCCTTCCGCAACAATGTTGCCACCGTGGATGCCCGCGCCGGGGCCGATGTCGATCAGGTGGTCTGCCTGCCGCATGATTTCCTCATCGTGCTCCACAACAATGATCGAATTGCCCATGTCACGCAGGGATGTGAGGCTGTCGATAAGCCGCTGGTTGTCCCTGGGATGTAGGCCAATACTAGGTTCGTCCAAGATATACAGCACGTTTGTCAGCCGGCTGCCGATTTGCGTAGCCAGCCTGATGCGCTGGGCCTCGCCGCCCGAGAGCGACCTCGCCGAGCGGTCCAGCGACAAGTAGCCGAGCCCCATATCGAGCAAAAATCCGAGCCGCCCTTCAATTTCTTTGAGGGGCTCAGCAGCGATCTTCATCGCCCGGTCTGACAGCCCGCCTTCAACACCTTCCACCCACGTGCGCAAGTCGGCCAGGTCCATCTGCACCACTTCGGGCAAGGTGTGCGAGCCAACACGGAAACGGCTGGCCAGTGGCTTGAGCCGGGTTCCTTGGCAAGCCCCACACGTCTTCTTGCGCATGAATTGCATCGCCCAGCGTTTCATCTTTGCGTTGGTCTTCACCCGGCTCGCGTTTTCCACAGCTGCGACCAAGCCGTCGAAACGCACATCCTTGGCCTTGCCGAAGCTGTCGGCGATCCGGATTGGGCTATCGCTGCCGTACAAAACGGTCGCAAGAATCTGGTCGTCCACCTCCTTGAGCGGTGTGGAGTCGCTGTAACCGCCCAACTCGAAAACGCTCCGAACAGCTTTCGCGGTCGTACTCGATTTCAAGGCCGCCAACGGTACAAGTCCGCCAGCTTTGAGCGACTTGGAGCCATCGGGAATGACCAGTTCGCGGTCCGCTTCCGAAACCTGTCCCAGCCCGTTGCAGCTCGCGCATGCGCCATAGGGTGAGTTGAACGAAAACAAATTGGGCTCCGGCTCGGGGTACGAGATCCCGGTGGTAGGGCACATGAGGTGGCGCGAAAAATGCCTGGGCTCGCTTTCCATGTGGCTGTCGGCACCTTCGCCCTCGGCCGGCAGCACGATCAAGCGCCCATCTCCCAAGTTCATCGCCGTGCGGGCCGACTTCATCAGACGATCGCCACCCTTTGCGCCCATGGCATCCGGCACCACCAAACGGTCCACCACCACTTCGATGTCGTGGATCTCGTAGCGCGCAACACGGAAACCCGCTGTCAGCTTTACGATCTCGCCATCAACGCGGGCCCGCAAGTAGCCCTGCTTTTGAATCTTATCGAACAATTCACGGTGGTGGCCTTTTCGTCCACGCACCAGAGGCGCCAGCAGCGTCAATTGCTGCCCTGCATACCGCCCCACGATGTGCTCAATCACCTCGTCGTCGCTCATCTTCACCATCGCCTCGCCCGTCTCGCTGGAGTAGGCCGTTGAGGCACGCGCAAACAGCACGCGCAAGAAATCCAACAGCTCCGTCACCGTGCCAACCGTCGAGCGCGGATTCCGAGAAATCGTCTTCTGCTCGATCGCAATCACAGGGCTCAGACCTGTAATGCGCTCCACGTCGGGCCGCTCCAAGCCGCCCATAAACTGCCGCGCGTACGCACTGAAGGTCTCGAGATACCGCCGCTGGCCCTCGGCGTGGATGGTGTCGAACGCCAATGAACTCTTTCCGCTGCCACTCACGCCAGTAATCACCACGAGTTTATCGCGCGGAATGACCACGTCAATCGCTTTCAAATTGTGCTCACATGCACGCTCAACGCGGATTTCCTTTGCGTCCATCAAACTTCCGAAGGCTGATCCAGCTCTAGCTCTAGCTTCTCAAATTTCTTCATCCCAATTCCAGTCGCTGCCATAATCAAAGTCATCACCGGACTCAGCAAGTTGAAAATCGCATACGGCGCATACACGACAGTCGCCACGCCCAGTACGCCAGCTTGCGCCACGCCGCAGGTATTCCAAGGAATCAAGACCGAGGTCACCGTGCCGGCATCCTCGAGCGTCCGGCTCAACAGTTCAGGCGGCAGGTTTTTGTCTTCGTAGGCCTTGCGGTACATATTGCCCGGCACCACGATGGCTATGTATTGGTCTGCCGCGATCACGTTGAACAGTACACTTGAACCCGCGGT
>CALACF010000400.1 GCA_937890245.1 uncultured Flavobacteriales bacterium | reverse complement strand
TGTGGGGTAGTGGCAGCAAGGCTTGCTTTGAGACTTTTCGTTATCGCTACGCGATGTGACGCGCTGAGCTCTTCGGTTTTTCCATTTGTCTTTGCGCCACTCTGCCGTACCAACTCGCGCAATTTGTGTCCAGGCTGAACGGTGATATCTACCCGCGACCGGTAGGCGTAAAGTCCTGCAAAATTGATGTTTACAGGAAGTACCGTCACTGGGTTTTCCTTTGTTCCCAGCCCTTGATCGATAGCGATGCTAAGAAACCGGGCCAATCCGTTGCGGAACTTGCGCAGGCGCCGATCTTGGTGGTGGCCGCCTTCAGGGAAAATGCCAAGCACTGCACCGAGCTTGAGCCTGTCGATGGCGGATTGAAAGGTGCGGTGGTTCCGTGCGGAGAGATCTTTGACGCGGTCCTGCTGGCGGTAGACCGGCATCATGTTGACGCCGAACAAAAAACAACGGCCCAAGCGGCTTCGAAACACGTCGGCCCGGGTGAAAAAGTGCAGTTGTCGTCCGAGGAGCACGCAGGCGGTGATTGGGTCGATAAGGCCGTTTTGATGGTTGGCATAAAGCAATGCCGCACCCTTTTTCGGAAAGTTTTTTGCGCCCTGCACGCCCTCTACCTTGAAAAGCAGCTTGATGGCCCAACGCGCCCATGGCCGAATCAAGATGTACAGCACGGTGCGCCGATGCACCGGCATCTCGAAGTGAGGAAATTTTTTAACGCGGCCCAAAGTCTTAGCTGTTGCTCGTTTTCGCTGGCGAACTTACGCTCGAATTCGAACGCTTAACTGCTTTTCGAGCTGGTCCAAAACGCGCTGCACCGTATTTTCTATTGCCTTGTCGTTCAGTGTTTTATCTGAATCCTGTAAGGTGATCGCCACAGCATAAGAGGTGGAGTCGTCCGCTTCGTACACGTCAAAAAGCTGCACGGATCGCAGCAGTTTTCCCGTGGTTGTCCGGATGACTTTTTCGATCTGTGAGAAGCCCACACCTGTGGGAATATCCAAGGACAAGTCGCGCCGAACCCAAGGGAAACGAGGCAGAGCGCTGGATTTTGTCTTCGCACGTCCACCCGCTTCACACAACGAGTCCCATGGCAATTCCGCCCAGTACACGGGGAGTTCGATGGAAAACTCTCGTGCCAATGCAGGTGCAACTTGTCCCACCCTGATGCTTCCGGCTCCGCGCGTCTTGATCTGCACGCCTTCCGAGAAAATTCCGCTGGCCTCCAGCGGCGTCACGCTTTTTACATCCACGCCCATGCGCGCGAGAATGGCCTCGACTTCGCCCTTAAGCGCGTACAATGTTGCAATGCTTCCGTTTTGGTTCCAAGCGGGATGCGCTGCATTTCCCGTTGCCCAAAGCCCGAGAAAGCGTGGCTCGCTGAACGTCACTTGCTGGTCTTTTTCAGTCGCAGCGTTGCGGAAATATCCCTTGCCAAATTCAAAGAGGCGCAGATCACCACCTTGGTGATTCTTGCCCCGTGCCACAACCTCGAGACCTTGATAGAGGAGCGTTTGACGCATCAATGCCGTGTCGTTGCTCAGCGGGTTCACCAGCCGGATTTCGCGTGCGGGATCGAGCGCATCATCTTCGGCCAGCCCACTGTACGCCAGTTTGCTGAGTGAATTGGACATGATCTCTGTTGCCCCGCGCCCCACGAGCAGGGTCGAGATTTCGCGTTGCATGGCCTCGACATCGGGTTTGGGCGGTGTCTGCATGGCGACGCGCATGCCAGTGGGAAAGGGGATGTGGTCATAACCGTGAATCCTCAAAATTTCCTCCACTACATCGGCTGGGCGCGTCACGTCGCGGCGGTAGGCCGGGACTTTCAATGCGAGCCCGTCAGCGTTTTCCCCGGCGACTTCGATGTCCAGTGATTCCAGGATGTTCCGAACCCGGATCCGGTCCAAATCTGCACCGATCAAGGTGTCCATATATCTCCATCCCAATTTCACGTCGGCCCCAGCCGGCAGCGCTCCAATGCTCGTGCTCACGCCTCCGACCACCTTGGCACCGGCATACTTTACCAGCAGCGCCACTGCGCTTTCCAGACCTTGGCGCGTAATGTTCGGGTCGACGCCACGTTCAAATCTGAAGGATGCATCCGTCGAAAGTCCATGGCGCCGAGCGGTCTTGCGCACGGTCACGGGCTCGAACCAGGCGCTCTCTAAGAACACGCGCCGCGTGCTGTCGGTCACCCCGCTTTTTTCTCCGCCCCAGACGCCGGCCAAGCACAGCGGCGCCTTCTCGTCGGCGATCACCAAATCATGGACCGAGAGCTCGTAGTCGTTGCCGTCCAAGCCTTTGAAGGCCTCCTTCTCGGTTGCACGTCGCACGATAATTTGCTCGCCCTCGATTCGGTCGGCGTCAAAGGCGTGCAAGGGCTGCCCCAAATCGTGCAGCACGTAGTTGGTTGCGTCGACCACAATATTTCGGGGTTCCAATCCGATGGCGCGCAGGCGGCGGGCCAGCCATTCTGGTGAGGGCCCCACTTGGACGCCTTCCAGTAGAACGCCCAAGTAGGCCGGCGCTCCGTCGGGTGCCTGGACCTCGACCTTGATCGGGCAAGCCGCATCGCTGAGTTCTGCAACCGCACTGGTTGCGCCAGCCGAACTCGCTGCGGCAGCGGGGCTTTTCAACGCCGGCAGCGCCTTGTCCTGATCGCTCTCGCCATCTCCAAAGCGCAATGCGGCGCGCAAATCTCGGGCGACCCCGTAATGACTCATCGCATCCGTCCGATTTGGCGTCAAGCCAATTTCGATGACGTGGTCCGATTCGAGGCCGAGCGCAATGGCTGCAGGTGTGCCGGCTTTGAGCCCCTCGTTTTCTAGGACGAGAATTCCATCGTGGCCCGCACCCAAGCCGAGCTCGTCTTCTGCACAGAGCATGCCCATCGATACTTCTCCACGGATCTTGCCCTTCTTGATCTTGAAGGGCTCGCCTTCTGATGGATGGCACACCGCACCGACGGTGGCAACCACCACGTACTGGCCCGCTGCGACGTTCGGTGCTCCGCAAACGATAGCGAGTGGTTGGTCTTCACCGACGTCGACACGGGTCAACTTGAGCCGGTCGGCCCCGGGATGCTGCTCGCATGAAAGCACTTTTCCCACCACCATTCCGGCCAGGCCGCCCGGCACAGCGACCACCTCCTCGAGTCCTTCGACTTCCAATCCGCAGGCGGTCAGTGCAGACGAAATTTTGTCAATGCCCGAAGGGGAATTGGCCTCAAGTGGAAGCCAAGATTTAATCCAGTCCAAGGAGATTTTCATATATATACAAGGTTTGCAACCGGCGGCAAGATAAATCAGTGCGGACTGCCCGCGCTCCCGTATGTTTGGGAATCCAAATCTGCGACTTGAAAAAGATTTTACTCATCGAGGACAATGCATTTCTGCGGAGGACCACGGCTGACATCCTGGAACTCGCTGGTTATGAGGTGTCCCAGGCCTGTGACGGCAAGGAAGGTATCGAGGTAGCCAAGAGAGAGCTGCCCGATGTGATCGTGTGCGATGTTGAAATGCCCGAACTCGACGGCTACGGCGTCTTGCATTACCTCGGTTCCAACCCTCAAACTGCTCCAATTCCGTTCATT
The DNA here is from genome assembly GCA_937890245.1 of uncultured Flavobacteriales bacterium. Taxonomy (GTDB): domain Bacteria; phylum Bacteroidota; class Bacteroidia; order Flavobacteriales_D; family Sanyastnellaceae; genus UBA8752. The sequence goes on along the minus strand of CALACF010000400.1, from coordinate 1,702 downwards.
TTTCTCACCTCGCGTGACGGGGCAGGAGAAATGCGCCGGGGAATGAGCAGCGGTGCCGACGATTACCTTTTCAAGCCTTTCTCTGAGCAAGATTTGCTTGCCACTATCCAGGTGCGTCTGCGAAAAAGCGCCATCACCCACCGCGAATACGGCCAGGCGCCCACGCGCCTCAAGGAATTTATCGAGGACGCCTCACAGCAATCAGGCATCCCCGGAATCGAGCTTGGCGACAAGCCAAAGACCTACGAGTCCAAGCGCATGGTTTACACCGAGGGCGACAAGGCCCTCAACGTGTATTACGTCGTTTCCGGCGTTGTAAAAGTGTTGCGGACAGACTCATACGGAAAAGAACTTATCGTGGAATTGGTCAAGTCGGGCGAATTCTTTGGCTACATGGAGGTGCTCAAGGGGGGCGAGTACGGTGGCGCGGCCGAGGTCCTTGAGACGGCCGAGATCCACGCCATCCCCAAACAGATCTTCCTCGATTTGATGCATCGCAACCGTGATGTGGCCATGCGTTTTGTGCGCATGCTTGCCGGTGAGGTAGAGGCCAATCAAGAACGTCTTCTCGCCCTGGCCTACGCCTCGGTTCGCGAGCGCACGGCGATAGCCTTACTTGATTTGCAGAAGCAGTTTGCGGACGCGCCAGGCTCGCCCATTATGTCACGAGAGGACCTCGCCGGTGTGGTCGGCACCGCCAAGGAAAGTCTGATTCGCGCATTGTCGGACTTCAAGTCGGATGGTTGGGTCGAACTCGACGGCCGCGAAGTCCACATCTTGGACCAGGTGGCATTGCGCCGCTTTGCGGGCCGCTAAGCTGCCGGCGCGAATTAATCGGCACGTAAGTTTTCTTGAAGCACGAAGGATGCGACTGTCAAATGTTGCCCTATTTTCGCGCTCCGCTAAGCAAAGCATCTCGGGATGTAGCTCAGTTGGTAGAGTACGCGTCTGGGGGACGTGTGGTCGCTGGTTCGAGTCCAGTCATCCCGACAAAGTGGAAAGTGTCTCGTACGCTTTCCACTTTTTTTTGTCCTATCGGCCCTTACTCAAGGGTGATCGTCTGCTCGTTTGTCGTTTCCTCTTCGACCTTGATGATGCCAATTCCGCTCAAAGCGCCCTTGGTCGCCTCGATATCTAGCACGGCGAAACCGGCTTGGCCTTGCTCGTAGAAGTCGCTGAAGTCAAACGACACACTTCCAGCGGCATTGCTAACCTGTGTGGTGTCGAATCGCACTTCGCCGATGAAGTCTTGGTCTACAGAACCAACTGCGTGCAAGCGAACCTCGGCCCCCTGCACGGGCGCACCCAAGCTGTTCTGGACGTAGATAATAGCGACCGTATCTTCGATCTCAACGCATCCGGTCCAAGTGCTGGCGAGGACGGCGAAGGCAAAAACTGTCGTTCCAAACGAACGAAGCGTGCAAAATGCGCGGGAAGGGCGATGCGTTTTCATATTTTCGTGGCACTTTCTGAGAGGTCGCAAGATGGCGACCCGCCGGAGAACGAACAAATAACGCAAAAAACTACCGATGGTTCGCTCAAGCTTCAATTTCCTGCTCCAATCCGCAACATTTATTTTGTGTGCGCTCGCTGTCTTTAGCCCAATTTCCGCACAGTCTGAAGTGAATGACCGCGTCCAAGTGGAAATTTCGACCCCCCAAGGCGTCATGGTTGTCGAGCTCTACAACGAGACACCATTGCA
>CALACF010000399.1 GCA_937890245.1 uncultured Flavobacteriales bacterium | reverse complement strand
CCTCATCGATTCCAGGGAAGCGACGGAAGGTGGCGCGAGGGCGAGGGCTACCCCAATCTGGAGGCGCTTCAGAGGCGGCTTCAGAAATCGGTTTTGGCGTATCCCGGTTTGAAGCGAGATCCAGACGTGTACGGGTCGGTTGACATTATGGCTTGGACTGACTACCCGGAGCGTGCCGCCGTGACCCCGAACAAGACTGCCGAGCAGGCCGAAGATTTCAAACATGCGTCCAATACGGACAAGGCACTGATGCGGGGCGCTAAGGAATTCATCGAATCTATGGGGGTCAAGGTGGTGAGCATTGAGAGGAAGACGTGGAGTTTTGAGTCGTACATGGTGGTGAACATCAAACTTCCCGCATCGAAGGGCCATCCATTGTACGACCCCTCGTACTCAGCGGATGCGTTTGTGAAGCGGGTGGGAGACAGAACATTCAATTACATGAAGAAAACGCCGTACGCCGACCCCGTTGAGCTTATCCACTCTAAGATCGCAGCCGCTATGAAGGGGAAGGAGGAGGAAACGCCGGACGCCGATCCCTTTGAACTTATCTACCCTGAGATCGAAGCCGCTACGAAGGGGAAGGAGAAGGAAACTGACATCGCTGAATTTTCAGTGTCGTACCGAGTTAAGGAATGAGCAACCTGGCAAAACAACTGATCGGCGAGGGTGGCGCTGGTCGCCTGGTCCGGCAGGCCATGCGCCGCGCTTACAGGACCAGCGACGGTTACACATTCTACAGGGAACGTGGTCCAGACGGCAAATACCACTGGACCGATGGTGACCTGTCTTACCCTGACAAGGACGGCCAGATCGTGGATGATGACGGCGTGCCTCTTCCACGGCCAGGAGACCCTGACTACTGATGAGCAACCTGGCAAAACAACTGATCGGCGAGGGTGGCGCTGGTCGCCTGGTCCGGCAGGCCATGCGCCGCGCTACTGTCCTCAAGCTGGTTCACGACCTTGGACTCGACGAACGCTCTCCTGGCATCTACACGTCTGAGCCAAGCGAAGCTCAGTTTGACGCAAATCCAGATGCCTACCCCGAGGGTGCTGGATCTTTCGACCTGCACACATCGGAGTCACCGCAGGTGAGCGACGGTATGCCATTTGTGCGCACAATCATCAGCGTCGAAAACGATCCCAACGACGATCCTGACGGGGATTACTCGGGTGGCGAGCACACCACGCTCAGGCTGAACCTCACAGGGAGGGAGGAATTGACGAGTTTTAGGATGTTGAAACAAATTTTGGCTATGCCGACTACTAGGAAGACGGTCGGGTTTTTCAAAAGTATTGGGTTCAAGGAGGAAAAAAAGACGCACTCCAAGCCCGTTACGAAGCACGAATCCGAGGATTGGATTCGGCGCATGGCCCAAGCGCATGGCGTAGGGCCTGACTGGGCCGTGAGAGGGCTTCCAAGACCGGATCGCTGACGAGGGGCAACAAGCGGGAGGGGAAACCCGGTTCTACTCAAGTATGAAACGACGCGATTTCCTCAAACTGATCCCCCTGGCAGCCCTCTCGCCCATCCCTACCCTTGGAAAGGTCTCCGACGAGGCCCTCACCATCACCGTGGATGGCAAGAAATACCCCATCTACCCGACTGCCACGATGGCCAAGGGGATAGCCAACCGCACCGACCACCCTCAGTTCTGCGATTGCCCGTCGTCGAGCATCAAGGAGCAGCTGGCCACCGGCCCACGCCCCATGGCCGTCTATTTCATGACGGTGTTCCCACACGAGGAGGGCGTTGTAGACGAAGTTCACATCTCGTCAGTCCCCGTGGGATCGCGCAAACCGGCCACCTTCAAATCCGCCAAGCCGAGGCGCAGCTGCCCGAGGCCGAGAATGGTCCGAGCTGAAGCGCGAGCGTAGTTAGCGTATGGGCAATCTGGCAAAACAACTGATTGGAGAGACTCTGCCCCCCGCCGCCCACGTCCGGGGCACCTTGGTTGAACGGCTGCTAGGCGAGGCGGCGGACGAGGCTTACTGGGATCGGGTGCTTAACCGGTCTCCTGAGGATATAGACTCGGGGGTGCAGGACCTTGCAATGAGCTTCGGAATGCGTCCGTCCCCGCCTAATAGACCGCCTAAAATGCCGACAAAAGGGAATTTAGGGAAATTGGCGAGCCTGGCGCCCAAGCCTGTATTCAGCGACGAAGCCGCGTGGGCACACCCTGTCGAGCGGAATCCTGAGTGGTGGAAGTTTAGGCACGATGAACTCGTTCTGTACCATTTCCCTGACAAACCTACGCGCACTGAGCTGCAAAAGCTATGGGAGCTTGGTCACCAGCGCAAAAGTGAAGTGTTGATGCAGGCTGCCCGCAGCATGTCCGGTTCACACACCAGGCCGGTGAGCCAGTCAAAGCACGTGACAAAACCCAGGCCGCCCAACAAGGCGCGGGAAGCGGCGCTAAAAATGGCTAGGGAGGAGGTGCCCAAGATTGTGGCCGGGGTGATGGCCAAATACGGCCTCAGAGAGGAGTCGTCGTTCGACGTCAGCAAGCACGGGTATTTCCTGGATTGGTACCCCTATCCCAGAAACAATCTAGCGCGCATTATATACGACCACGACATGACGAAGAGCTACGACCCGTGGCACACAGACCCGTTGCACATGATAAAAAATGAGGTCAACGCGCTAATCAAACAGCATCCTGAGATGACCTACCGTAAGGATGTGTATGGGTCGATTGACATCTCCGTCGAAGTCCGACACAAGAAGCTTGCCAAACCCATGCTGACCCACCAGCAAAAGTTGGACATAGCCGCTCCGACCAGGGCTGACTTCAACCTCATAATGTGGGTGAGAAAGTTCGTCGAGGATAACGGGGCGAAAGTGGTCTACATCAACAAAGAGGCGCAGGACCACCTCACAGCCCTGATGGTGACCGTTACGCCAACCACCTTCGTGGATGTCAACGTGAGGGGCGCTCTTAAGGAGTGGACGGACGCCCTCATCGCCAAGATCGAAAATTTTGTTGGCAATCTTACCGATGACAGGATCGAATCCGCTGAAGTTACAGGCGCCAACTGGATTCCTACTGGCAATGGAGTCGCCCTCGAACTTGTTTACCGGCTCAAAGCAAAAGGGGAGTGGGGCCGCCTTGCGAAATGAGCACCATGGCACGACAGCTGGTGGGAGAATCCTACGTTAAAAGGCTTGCCAGGATAGGTTTGCACGGTAGCGACATGCAGCGCCTCACAGCGAAGGTGGAGGCAGCCAACGGTCGGCGCAGATCGCGTATCGTCGGTGGGGAGGAAATCAGGAAGTTTGTCGAGTTGGCACTAGAAAACCCAGGTAAAGCCGTAACAGTCTACTCCTTTGACGGTTTTGTGCCGAACTCCTACTCGTACCGCGCTCCCATCACGGTGCTGGTCCGTCCCGAAGGTGAGTCGGGACTGGCAAAGGCTTTTGCTAGAGTTGTAGACGCGAAACGGACCGGTGGCAGGGGAAGTCTGATGGTCGTTGGCGGTCAGGGAGGGAAGTCTGACGCTGAGATCGAGCGAGATTTGCGCAGGGGTTTCGTTGTGAATGACGCTCCCATGGCCATTGTCAGGCTTAAAAAGTCGGACCCAAAGCGTTTCAACCGGTTTCTGAAATACGCAATGGCCTACCTTCGTGGAAATGCAGAGTCGAATCCTCGTAGTTAAGCAATGAGCGAATTGGCAAAACAACTGATAGGCGAGGCGGGAATGTCACGCCGCAGCTTTATCAAGTCCACTGCGGGGGCCGCCGCTGTAGCCCCCGTAGCTGGGACTGGTTTGGGTGGCCTGGCCAGCGGCTCTGGCGGTGGGATTTTTAGCAGCGTATTTGCCCCTGTGTGGCGGGCACACTACCGTGGGTGGACTGGTTACTTTCCCACCACCACGTCTGGCTGGCGAAAATACTGGGCCGGGCAGAGCGACGAGGACAGAGAGCAACTGCTGAACTCGTTGATATCCGCCCTTTCGCCAGCCAAACTTAAAACGCTCCCTCCCGCAGCTCTCCACTACCACAGGGAGATGCTGGCTAAAAAGGCTGCTCAGAAATATGAGCGCGTGCGGGACCAGTCGAATAAAAGACTTGAGCGCGAGCGGGAAGAATCGGCCAGGCGGAAGGAGCAGCTTTCCCCGCAGAAATATGATGATGAGCGCGTGCGGGACCAGTCGAATAAAAGACTTGAGCGCGAGCGTGAAGAATCGGCCCGGCGTAAAGAGCAAATTCCGGCTAGGGCCTACCCCCAGCAGGCCAGGCACCTCCACCATTCCTACGAAAGCCTCGCATCCAGGATGATCGGGGAAGCGGTCGTCGTGCCCGAGAATGTAGACGAAATCATGCGCATCATCGCACGATGGAGTGGCGATCTCCCCAGGCTCAACACGGAGTTGAAGCCCTACAAGGTGCAGTTCACGGTCGACGACTACTTGCTCAACCAGTATGGCGCACTGGGCCGGGCTGACGCTGAGGGCGTCGTCATGCACGCGGGGACTCTGCGCATGGACCCTAAGCAACTCCGTATTACCATCGATCACGAGATGGTTCACAGGGGCCAGTATGGGCGTGCCACGGCCCAGGGTAAGCAGATCCCCGACATCGTAGCGTCGATCACGGGTCAGAATGGGAAAGTTGACCAGCACGCCTACTACAGCAATCCCCACGAGCTGATGGCCTACGCCCGATCCCACGTTGAGCAGCTTCGCCAACAGGGCATGTCCGACCAGCGGATCGAGGTGTCACTGCGGGGTGGGAATATCGGCAACAGCGTTGCGTTCCCAATTCGGAAGTTGCAGCGCACGCACCCAAAGCTTTTCAATCGGTTCCTCAAGCACGCGATGAGCTACCTCGTAGGAGAGCAGTCTTGACCTCCAACTTTTGATCGTATACAAAAATCCGAATGAGCAACACAGCGTCCAGATTAGTTGGTGAGTCAGACGGCCGCAAGTGGGACGACGAGTGGGACGAGGACGACGACGACGACGGGTCGACCGACGAAGAGTGGTATAAAAAGTCAGATGCCGCTTACGTAGCCCAGCTCATCGAAGGAGGGTATCCGATGGCCGAGGAGCTTCTCAAACACGCGGAGGAGGGTGACGGAGAGGGTATTCCGTCTGATTCGCGTGCTGTCACCCTGGACGACGGGTCCTTCTGGTACCTCAATCTGCGCAAGCACCGCCTCTACCTCACCGACAACCTCTTTGTCCAATTCGATACCCCACAGGACCTTGAGTCGTTCATCAAGTCTGCTGAGATCGCCCACGCGTGGCACGGGCCGTCAGATCCACCCATCGACCAGTCCCTGGAAGCGAGGCTTGAACATGAGGTGTTCCGCCAAGGAGATTACGCGATCATCGATCTCGGGCACGACGAGGAGCTGGTCTACTGGGAGGGTGTCCAGATGCAGCACTGCCTGGGGTATCGGAGCACTGCCAAGGACTACTGCTCGCGCATAGCGAGCGGCGGGATCAAGGTATTCTCGCTGGTCGACCTGAAGGACGGCGCTCCCAAAGTGGACATTGAGGTGGCGATCACACGCCCGTCGTATAGCACTGACGTGGACCAGCCCACGGTGACCC
>CALACF010000398.1 GCA_937890245.1 uncultured Flavobacteriales bacterium | reverse complement strand
TGTGCACGCCGCAGCCCAGATCACAGCGGCTATTAAAAAGGCCGACCACATCGCCTCGCTCACCGCCATCGACGCGGTTGTTCTCCTCCGTGGTGGCGGCTCAGCCCTGGACCTCGACGTCTTCAACGATCTGGACCTCTGCCGCCAAATCGCGGCCTCCACCCAGCCCGTCCTCACCGGGATAGGACACGAAACCGATCTGGCCATCGCTGACATCGTAGCCCAGCGCAACTTCAAAACCCCAACTGACCTTGCCGACGGCCTGATCGACGACCTGGCCAACTTCGAATCGGCCGCCATCGAAAAGACCCGCTACATCGCCCGGTTCGCCGAACGATTCACGGTCTCATCGCGCGAGCAACTCACCGCCTGGCAGCAGCACGTCGCCGAACGCCCGATCGCACGGCTGCAGCTCCTTCGCAGCCTACTGGCCAACACAGGCCTCCAATTGGCCCAACTGACCAGCGTCAGGCTCCAGAAACAGCAACTCATCCTCACCGGCTTCCGAACTCAACTCCAGGCCCATGCCACCCGCGCACTCGCCCTTCAACGCGAACGCGTCGAAGGGCTCCAACGCACCCTCGCGGTCCTGGGCCCAGAACAAACCCTGGCCCGTGGTTTCTCCATCACCCGCCACAGCCCGAAAGACGGACAGCCCGCTCGCGCACTTACCAACCTGAGCGACCTCAAGCCCGGTGACCGCATCACAACGACCTTGGCTTCCGGCCTCATCGAATCCGAAATCACGCAGCTCACCCTCAACTCCAAGAACACCCCCTCTGACCATGGCAACTAAAAAAACCTACGAATCGGCGTACGCCGAACTCGAGCAGATCATGTCTGACTTGCAAAAAGACGGCATCAACGTCGATGACCTCGCCCAGAAAGTAGCCCGCGCCGCCGAACTGCTCAAGTTCTGTAGCGACCGCCTGCGCGTCACCGAAGGCGCCGTCCAAAAAGTCGTGGACCAGCTCGAAGACTGACGCCCCAACTTCAATCACGTAAAAAAGCCGCCCCCCATCAGGGAGCGGCTTTTTCATTTCCAATTGTTGAGCGCCAGTAGGCGCTTGCAGCACCGCGCTGCCAGACTCTTATCAGTCTGTTACCAAGAGCTTCTTCACCAGCACGTAGCTGCTGCTAGAGAGGCGGATTTGGTACATGCCGCTAGACAAGTCACCTGCATCTACATCCAAGACGTACTGGGCATCTGCCGAAGCATTGCCGTCGTACAACTCCGAGATGAAGCCGCCCGTCATCGTGTAGAGGTCAATCCGCAGACGCATGTCTGAAGTGACAACGAAACCGAGGGTTGAGTAGTCGTTGGTTGGGTTTGGCTGGAGGCCCGTGATGCGGATAGGCTCTTTGAAGCCGCCCAGACCAGTAGAGATGTCCACTGGCGTGTGGCCTCCGACCGTGCTGTTGTCTCCACCACCGAACGCGCCGTTGCCGACATTCGAATAGCTGAACCCTGTGCTGTTTCCACAATCGTCGATGATCGTGTAAGCGTAATCCACTTGCCAAGCGAGGCAGCAATCCAAGTCCATGAAGATGTCACCTGAAGATGCCACAGAACCCTGTGATACACCATCCATGACCAGCTCTCCACTCCAGAAGAACCAAGCGCTCGCGCCATAGTTCTCGTTCTTGTTGTTCGCTCCCAAACCGACCTGCAGTCCGTAGTAGTTGTTCATCGGCTGATGGCTCAGCTCGAACGAAGAACCTGCAAGGCTTCCCGTTCCCGTCATAGAACCACTCTCCATCACAGAGAACATCCACTCGGTCCAGATTTCAACACCTGGGTAGAGCTCAGCACAATCCTTCTTGTACGACTGCGCGCCTGGCAAGGCCAACCAATCATTCCAATCCAAGACACTCGCATACGTAGCGTCAAAGGTCAGACCGGCTGTTCCGTCCGCGTTTTCCGTTTCAAGCACGATGTGCAATGAATTGTCAGCGCCTACCTCAATCAAGCTGGCACCGCCATCCACAATCGTGAAGGAATCGCCACCGGCAAAGTTGAACAGGCGGATGGTCTCCGCTGCACGGTCGTCACAGGTCTCGTTGTTGCCGAGCACCTCCACAGTTGAAGGCATACAGTAGTTAGAGATCGAGTTGGTCGGCACATAGCCGCTCGAATCTGAAACCATTGTCAAGGCCACCTCGCTGTCACAGTTCTCAGTGAAGCTTGGCGCACAAGCTGCTGGCAAGTCGATGAAGTCGAGAATGTCATTGATGCCATTCAAGTTGTCATCACCACATGTGTACTCCACCTCGTCGCCGTTGGCAAGGCCGCAGGTCTCAGTGAACTGTGGAGCAATCGTATCGAGCACCACAATGTTCTGGTAGGTGTACGTCGTGCTGCTGTTTCCGCAATCATCAGAGATGTCAGAACGCCACACACGGGTCGTAACGAAGCTGCCTTCAGTCACTGAATCGTCACCGGTGCACTCATCACCGAAGGTCACCGTGCGAAGCATCATGTTTGCACCGTCACCTTGTGGGAAGACCTGAAGGAAGAGTTGACCGTTGATTGATCCGTCCGTAGTGAGCTGTGCGACAAGCACGCGTCCGTCTGCATCGGCCACACCATTGGCATCACCATTCAGCGCGAACCAAGCACCGCCGTAAGAAGAGTTGATCACAACGTCTCCGCCGTTCTCGAACACGTCCGAAGCCCAAAGGTCCCCTCCGATCTCAGCAACGTTGATCGATCCTTCGCCCAATCCGAGATTGGGTTGACCCTCAAGGCCAATCGTCACCCAGCTATCGTAAGCGAGGTCCGGATAGACCGCGTAAAGCAAAGGATTGATCGAATTCGGTGTAGAACCTCCCAAATCATCTTGGTAGAACGAAGTCGTCGTGCGGATCTGCGTAGAGAATGCCCCCTCACCCGATACCGAGCTCAAGAAGTCACCCTCAGCAGGCAAGTTAGCGTATACGCGGTACGTGGTCATTCCAGCAAGATCGCCGGAAGAGTGCTCCATCACAGTCTCTACTGAAACGCCCATCTCACCGAACAATGCGCCGAAGTTGGCTGGGTTGTCCTCGTAAGTAACCGTGTTCTCTACCTCCGTATCACAGTTGTCGCTGTAAGTCGATACCGGGTAAACCGAAGGCGTCATGTCCACAGCGCAGTCCTGGTCGAGATACAGTGTATCTGTAGTCAAGGCTGGGAAATCCTGCACAGGCGTGATGGTATCCAAGGCCGTTATCAACTGCCCACATGCAATTGAAGCACTGTTGCCGCAATCATCTGTGGCCAATGAAGTCCAGGTCCGAGTAAAGTGGTACGATCCCTCAGCGATGTTGTCATCGTAAGAGCAGTCGTACGTACGTTGTCCGTCTTCGTAGCTGATTTCGATGGTCACATCTGGATCGCAGTTGTCCGTGGCGCTGCCTGTCGCATAACCGTTGGTCAGCTCTGGGCTCACATCGGTCAAGCAATCGGCATCCGTATAGATCGTCGCATCGTCTGGACACACAATCGCAGGCTCAGGAGAAATCTCGTCGAGCACTGTGATCAATTGGTCGCAGCTCACAGAGGCCGCGTTGTCGCAGTCGTCCTCAGCCGTTGCCGTCCAAGTACGAACGAACGTGTAGCTTCCTGACTGGTCACCACCGCATGTCTGCGTGCGATCAGAATCGCTGTAGGCATACGTGATGCTCACTTCAGAGTCACAGTCGTCCGTGGCCGTGGCCAATGGATTTCCTGTAGCAGCTGGAGAAGAGTCCGTAGAACAGTCCGCATCGAGGTACGTTGTTGCAGCATCAGGGCAAGAAATCTCTGGCTCAGGAGCAGTCAGATCGAAGGTATTGATGATCTGCTGGCACACCACCGTAGTCGAGTTTCCGCAGTCGTCTACAGCAACCGTCGTGAAGGTCCGGCGCAATGTGCCTGATCCTTCTGGGTTGCTATCCGCTCCAATCAACGAGCATCCGAACTCAACAACGTCCGTGTACGTGAAGCTCACGTTTACATCGCTATCACAGTTGTCAGAAACCGTCCACTGTGGCGATCCCAACGCAGCCAATGACGTGTCCACATCGTGGAAGCACACATTGATCAAGTTCTGCGTAGCCGGGCAATCCACATCCAAGAGCGGCGCAAGCTCGTCGAGCACCGTGACATCTTGAGAGCAACTCACTGTGTGGCTGTTTCCACACTCGTCCGTAGCTGAAGCCGTAAACGTACGGGTGAAGCTGAACGAACCTTCAAGGTTTGCATCGTCACCAGCACAGTTGTACACGTGTGGCGAATCGCTGTGCTCCAAAGAAGTCGTCAAGTTGTCGTCGCAGTTGTCCGTCGCACTGTAATCAGCATTGCCGATAGCAGCGAGGCTCAAGTCCACGTAACAGTTCTCATCTTGAGAGAGCGTCACATCCGCAGGACATGAAATCACCGTCACAGGATTGGTCAAGTCATACGTAGCCACATATTGGATGGCTACCTCACTCACATTGCCGCAGTCGTCTGTAGCAACCCAGTGACGAATCCAAGTTCCAGGACATGAACCAGAGGTCAAGTGGGCCTCCACCACAGTGAAGGTCAAGCTGTCGTCGCAGTTGTCTGTCGCAGTCAAGGTCATCAAGCCCACATCGTATGGATCGTTGAAGTCCTCACAAGCAATCGATGCTGGATAGAGTAAAGCCACGTCGTCCGTCATCACAGGCGATTCCTCGTCAGTGAACGTCAAGACCTGGTCGCATGACAAGATTGTGGTGTTGCCACAGTTGTCAACGGCCG
>CALACF010000397.1 GCA_937890245.1 uncultured Flavobacteriales bacterium | reverse complement strand
GTATACGTTTTGGACCTCCGAGAGATGCGTTGGAGTCAATTGGGGATTCTCGATGCGCGGTGCAACGCACTGATTGGAAGTTCCGCTCTGGCAAAATATGAAGGGCGCGACTTCGTCGCATTTGTCGGCGCAGATGAATCTTTGGTTCTTCGGAAGTCGGACCTTAAATGCCTGTGGATAGCTGGGGAGGATGTGCCGCTGACAGACGCGGTTGGCTACGGTATTTCTCAGAACTCGGTGAATTGGCGACCGGAATTGGCCCGGCCTTCATGGGATTTGCATTCGACCTTCACTGACGATGTTGAAGGCTATTTCGACTTGGTGCAACAGCTTGATACGCCTTCGGGAACTGCTCTGGAAAAAGCAAATGATGCTCGCAATCGTTCAAGTGGCTTGCAAGGCGTGCTCTCGTGGTTCGGTCGGATCGCATTCATTGTTGCGCTATTGTTGGCCATCACGATTGCGGTTATGGCGTACCGATTTGTTCAAGGGAAGTGGGAATGGAAGCTCGACGGAGATGCGATACGTGAAGAGAATGAACGCCGGGCAGCGATTAAGTTGGCACGACCTGAACTAACCCGTACAGCTGAGCATTCAGCCCGGCTCAAGCAGATCATCGATCAGGACATTTCGTTCGTGAGCGTTGAAATGATGGATTATTTGCTTAAACTAGGAGATATGCCATCAGAGCTAACGCGCCGGGCGAGACGGGCGCAGATTATTCGCGAGGTCAACGAGGAATACGAGGGGTTCTATGGCCGCAAGATTGTAGAGCGCGAGAAAAACCCTGCAGACAAGCGAAAATTCCTGTATCGAATCACGCTGGGTTTGGCGTTTCTCTTATCGACGCTGGCCCTATCTCCCGAATTCTTTGCGCAGAAAGAGGGCTACCGTACAAGCGCAGAAGACTGGCTTGAGGAGCATTCGGACGAAGAGCTCACCGATATTTTGCTTGCTGAGGACGTGGTGAGGGCTTCCGTTGGCCTGGGTGGTGTTGTGATTAATTCATTTCAAAATGACAATGGGTTTTTTGTAATGCGAGATGGGGACTTTCGCATCGTGATGCGGAGCCCGGACACCTTGAATGTGAACCGCTCCCACAACATGGGCTACAATTTCGGGGCTTACCTCTACCAGCATTACAACGAATTGTTCGCGTTGGGAGGGTATGGCTATTGGAACGGACACAACAATTTGATTCGGTTCAGCGAGGGAAATGGCGAGTGGGAACAGGTCTTCACGCGGCAGCCGCCTGGGTTGAAATCCACAGCAGCCAGGACATTTTCGGACGTTCAGAATCAAAACATCTACACCATTGATTGGGCGGATGAGACGTTCGAAACGGGGGAGAAACTTCTTTGGCGCCTTTCCTTGGACAGCTTGTCATGGTCGCCAGAAGCGATGATCAATCCCGAAATGTGGGCCTTGGGTGATTTGGTCTTGAGCGAGTCGCGCCAGTTTGTTTTGCTTGAAAGCGTGGCCTCATCCTTCATTGTAAGAAAGTCCGATTTGGCAGTGCGGCACACAGAGCGTCACGGCTATGGCCTAAGAGATTGGTTAAGGCCGGGCAAGGAACTGCGAATATTCTCGCAGCAAACGGGCTATGACTGGGTGCGCTGGTTGCGCCAGTATGAGGACGGGACTGTCTATGAAATGCATCTTGACCTCGATTCTTGTTGGGCACAATGGACCGAGCCTAAACAGCCTGTTTTTCTTCCCTTGGACCTGCAGCTGATTGCGGGTTTTGATCGCGATGTCAATTCACCATTTGATGCAAAATCAAAGGTAGTTGCCTGGGGTTGGTGGGCGTTTGCACTCTTGCTGGCTGCGTTGGTAGGCTATGGGGCAGAGCATCGTGGCCGCCCTTGAAGGCAAGAGCGACGGGTGCG
>CALACF010000396.1 GCA_937890245.1 uncultured Flavobacteriales bacterium | reverse complement strand
CAAATGCTCTAGTGAAACTCCAGCAGATGTGATGTGGATGCCATAGCCCGAAACGCCATCAAGATTGATCGTTGTCAAGTTTAGCGAGTCGCTCGATCCGCGTAAAGTGAGTGGCTTGTCAATGACAAGGGTCTCGCTCAGAGAAAAGATGTCAGAAGACAAATCGAGAACGTCGTTATCCGTGGCCGCATCAATGGCAGCCTGGATAGACGAATAATCCTCAGCTGCGTTGTAGACAGACTGAGCAGAAGCGACTGTGCAGAAAAGCAATGTCGCTAGGAGCGCAGGTATGCGCAGGGTTGTGAAGCGTAGAGAAGTCATGGCTTGTGATTTGGTTGGTTGTAGTTGTCAGAAATGTCGGAGTTGTCGGAAGGGTTATTCGCACCAGTTCTGGTACACCGAAAGGAAAATCAAGAGGTCTGACATGCTTACGTAGCCGCTCTCATCGATATCCGCGGCGCATGTTTCAGAAAGAGGGATGCAACTGGCCAATACGCAGCTCCCGTCGTCAATGGTGGATGATGCGTTGAAGTTGGCGGCCTGCGTGTAAGTGCAACCCCAAGTTTCGTTGTGGTCACAGATGCTGTTTTCGTTGGCGTCTACAAGGCAGTCGCCGTTGCAGTCAAGGTGGGGCGCGGCAAAGGTGCACGTACCGTTTTCGTCCGTGGCCGCTGCGTCGTAGTTGCAGGCGGACGCGTATGTGCAGCCGGAGATTTCGTTCTCGTCACAGATGCCGTCGTTGTCAACGTCGTGGAGGCAGATGCCGCCGCAGTCCATGTTCGGCAAGGCGTAAATGCAACTTTCGGCGTCTGCCGCATTGAAGTTGCATGCCAATGCATCAGCGCACCCCGACCAAACCGAAGGGAAGTCCAACGACAAATCGAAGGCGTCCTGTGACGGGGCGGAGGCGGTTAAATAGTGAAGGCTCAGCGTAAGGCTGCTGGGGGCATTCGAGGTGAATTGGCCGAGCAACACGCGCCCATCCGCACCTGAAATGGCGGCCGGCTGGTCACCGGGCACCACGAAGATGGCGCCGCCCAGGGGGGCGTCAACTTGGAGGCCGCCACC
>CALACF010000395.1 GCA_937890245.1 uncultured Flavobacteriales bacterium | reverse complement strand
ACGTACCCTTTCTTCGTCTCAAGAGTGTCGAAAACGCGGCGGCACCCCTTCAGCAAAGATTTGTTCTGGCGGTCGATAAACCAGACGATGTGGCCTGTGTTGTCAGCCCCCTGTTTGGGTCGAATAGCCCTCCCAATGATCTGATTCGCCACTTCTGGGTCCCCTACGTAGTCAGCTACGATCAGGGCCTTGATCTCGTTAACACTCACTCCCTCCTTCACCAGGTTCGTCACCAGCACCGATCCTGGAGTCTTCTTGAACCACTCGAAGGTTTCGTCTCGTTTCTTGGAGGTGGCATCTCCGCCCATAATGTCTACAAGTTTTTCGTCTATCGCGTCGCAGAGAAGCGATTCCAGAAACCACATGTGGAGAGTGCGGGTGGCTATGACTATTGTAGACATTCCCTTGTCTGAGAAGTATTTCGCCCATTCGACGATTAACTTATTGCGCTCTGGGAAAGTGATCACGGCCCTGTCGACCCGCCGTTTCAGGATACACCACGTGGACGGGACCACCGATTCCTTCGTTTTACCCTCGAATACGACGGAGTTGACGTGGGGAACCGTCACGGGGACCTCTTTCTCCTCAAACACCGTAGTCCCCTCTTTCAGGACGCTTTTTGTCACCGTGACGATCTCGCCATCCTTGTCGCGCTCGTATACCGGCCCCACGTATCGCGCCTTTGTGAGTTCAGTGTCGCCCTCCTTCAGCACCCACCCCGGGGTATCTGGCTCAACCTGGTGTGGGAGGCCGTCGAACTTACCGGACCACTCCGGCACGTCGACCAGATAGATGTTGGGTTGCGCGATCCTTCCTGCATCGATCAGGGGGCCTGCTTTGATACGGTTCACCACAGGCCCGAACGATCCGTAAATTGTAGACTTTTTTATGGGGTCCTTGTCCTTCATCGTGTCCGAGGCGCCGAATCTGAAGTAGGCGGGGATGCGAGCCAGGATCGTCTGGGAGGACTCTGCGGCACAGTGGTGGACCTCGTCGTAGAATATCGCCAGGAATGTCTTGAACCAACCGTCCACGGCCAGCTCCATGCGGTGGCGCATAAGCATCGCCACCGTGCAGACGACGACATCCTTGCCGGTGTTGTCGTTACCTGGGTTTTTAACCGTCTTCTTTCCCCCTCCGTAGCGGGTGATGTGCATGCCAGGCAGCATGGCTGTCAGGTCGGTGTAAGCCTGGTGGACCAGGCGTTCAGCCATGGTTATGTAGAGGATGCGGGCGTCTGGGTGATGCTTCTTGATCGTCGCAGCCGCTCCCGCGAAGATCGCAGTCTTACCACCGCAGATGGTCACGTCGCAGACCCCGAACGACAGCCTAATCCAGCTGGCGATGCAGGCGCGCTGGCCATCGTCCAACTTGAACTCGGCCTCGATGCAGCCGGGGTCCACGTCGGCAGTCGTCATCGACTTGTGGGGCCGTGGAAGAAGATCGTACTCGATCTTGATGTCGAGGTCCTTGCACAGCTTCTTGATCCGGTAGAGGTAGCCCCGGCCGCAGACAGCGACATTCGACCCGTACTCGACTCGCTTGAGGGGCTTTATGAAACCGTCCCACCCAAGCGCCCCATTGCTGTTGAGGAAAACTTGGTAGCTTGAAACGTGGAAGGCTCCGGGGTGACGGAATTTTAGCTCGTCAATCAGTTCCGTCAGCTCCGTCTGCACGGACGCTACGACTGCTACCGACGTGGGTTTCTCGATCAGCTTTATCATTGGCCTCGTTTTTGTAGACAATATTTCGAACGTGGTCAATCACATGCTGAGGAGAGATTGCCGCCATCACCTCGCACAGGTCGCGGGCTGGACGAGGCGGGCAGTACACTGGGAAATTAATACCGTAGGTGAAGCACGGCGCCATGGGGCAAGCAGTCTGGTGCCAGATCGGATAGTGGTTGTCGTAGTATCTGGCTCGGCTGTCGGGTGACGTGAGGCCCCAGAGCCCCACGCACGGCACAGACAGGGACCCTGCCACATGCACCATCATGCTGTCCGGCCCCACGACCACCTTGGCGTTCTCTGTCACAGCCCACAAGGCGCGTAGGTTGTCGTCATTCCACGCCTCCACGTTGTCGCGCTGGAGTAAAGGGGCCAACGCCTCCGTGTAGCCGGGCGCGACGTAGGCATCGGCCGCCACGATCCACTTGAGGCCCCTAAACTCACTGGAGAGCTTGTCGAGCAGGAAGACACTGTCCTTCGGAGGCAGGGAGCGTGTTGGATTGGCAGAAGCAAGCTGGTATATGGCATAGTCCTGCCCCTTGAGCCGTTCGGCGGCGGTGAGGTCGGCTGGTGTAAAAACAGGGCGCACGCGCTTGGCGACCCTGTCTACGCTGACGGGGTCGATTCCGATTTTGCGGAGCATGATGTCGACTGGGTGCTCCTGGCCTGGGTGCTCATCCAGGTTTGCAACGTGGTCAAAAAACACGAAGTAATCGAACATGACCATCGTGTCGTAGGCGAACGGAAGGACATGGACGGACTTGACCCAGGGGAACCCCCACCAACACGACTGGTTTCCCGGATCTACAAGGACGTGGACCTCGAACCCGGCTGCGTGGAGAATTTGGCACACGGGCCAAGACATGATTTGGTCGCCGTAGCCACCGGAGCCGTTGTAGAAAAGAAGCCGCTGGGTTCCTACCCGCCTGGCTCCGATGTGAAAGTTCGGGATACGGCTGCCAAGGTTTGAAATTTTCACCGCCGCTGAGGCCACCTTCTCGTCGCGCATCACCTGGTCCATGTGCGAATCTGCGAAAGCGTAAGGTTTTCCAGGCTCGCATGTGATGGTAACCTGGCCCGCAGATTTCTGGAACGATAGTGACAACGCGTTTCGGAATGTGACTAAATGCATGTGTCAGAGAACCGATTGTAGTTAAAGCGATGCCACGCATTAATGAGATGGAACTGAAGAAGGTCAAAGACACGTACAACACGTACTCGGTTAAGCTGTCCTTCGGGCAGCTGGTGGCCATCCGCGACGCGCTTAAAAAGGACCACTCAGACCCTCTGAGCGACGAGGTGCTCGCTGAAATTGAGTACTACCTGAACAATCTCCCAGGGCCTGGTGAAGACCCTGAGGATTACAAGGAAGAGAAGAGATCCGGGGAAGAAGGCAAAAAGGCCGACAGGGAAGAAGCCCGTGACACCGAAAAGGTCGAAACCGGCCAAAAGAAGCCCGAGCCGACCCCTTCCAACATCAAATCGATGACCCCTCCGCCGCAGCCGAGTGGTGGCGGGAGCGGGCTTAGCAAGCTTATGAGCAGGGTCAAGGGCGACCGGGCCAAGCGCAATATATCAGCCTCCATGCTTAACCGGCCGGGCCGGGCGTCTATCCTACAGGACGCTGCGACTCTTGTTCCTCCTCCTCCCCAATAATCTAGTTCTGCATATGGTATGGCAGCAAACCAGGTTCAAGTCACAGAATCGTCCAAGACGGCAGCGCAACAGAATCTCGACGATTTCCTTGCCAGCGTAAACGCGCACGTAAACGGAGATTTTGACCGGCACAACGTCCTCAAGATCCACGACGTAGCCTACCCTGTCCTCTCAATTCCCGCTGATCAGTCAGGGCTTCGAGCAATCCACAACGTCACAAGCGCAGTTTGTCTACGTTTGCAGGTTAAAATTGGGACAACGGTCCACACGGTGTGTATTCCAGCAGTTGAGGTTGGGGTCGCCACGGGAGCCGGGCCGGGCGGGGCGGGCGGGTCGACGGCTCCGATTATCTACCTCCACCCTACCGGAGCCACGATCCAGTCAGGGTCCAACGCCACACTAAGCGTGTCGGCCGATGGAACGGCCCCCCTGCTCTACCAGTGGAGAAAAGATGGCGTCAACATCGCTGGCGAGACAGGGCGGAGCATGACCGTCACGGGGTTTGCCGCCGCAGACGTGGCTGACTACACCGTTCTTGTGTACAATACCGTCAACCAGATAGAAAGCAATGTGGCCAGGCTCGACCTCTCATCCAGCAGCTCAAGTAGCTCAAGTAGCTGGAGCAGCGCGAGTTCCAGCTCCAGCTAACCATGAGTGAAGAAAAAGCCATTCTGACCAAGGCTGACCAGGGTGAGCTTGATTTCAGGCTCGCCAGGATCGCCAATAACCTCAATGCCCACGCCAACGCGGACATGTCGGAGGCTCACGGGATCAACGCCGTAGTCGCTGACTACGCTGACTCAGGAGGGGACGTGGCCGGGGACGTGGCCATTCGCTGGGTGATCGGGACACCCCCAAATGCGTTCATCCTCTATTCCCCTGCAACGAACAATACCATCCTCGGTGGAAACGTGGGAAGCGGGCTGGTGCGCAACGCTGTCAATGCGGATGGCACGTCAAACCAGCCTGGAGTTCCTCTTGTAGACATTTCTCTGATTACCGAATTCATAGGCTCCCTCGCCAGGGACGCCGACACCGGCAATGGGCTGCTTATCGAGCACAGCAAAACCGTTCACGGTGATGCTGCTCCGAAGGAACAGGCGCACGCCAGCGTGACGCAGATCCAGCCCATCTCTTCTGAGCGAATTGTAGACGATTTGGGACACAGCCTCGGCGACTACAAGATTTTCATAAACATC
>CALACF010000394.1 GCA_937890245.1 uncultured Flavobacteriales bacterium | reverse complement strand
ATCGAGGCGTTTAGAAAGGGCTTGGACATCCACGCCGCGACGGCTGCCAAGGTTTTCGGCGTCGCAATCGACGAGGTCAGTCGTGGCCAACGCGCTCAGGCCAAGGCTGTTAATTTCGGAATTTTGTACGGGCAAGGCGCCTTTGGACTGGCCGAAACGCTGAAAATTTCGCGGAAGGAGGCAAAGGGCATCATCGCCAGTTATTTCGATCAGTTCGCCGATTTGAAGTCCTACCAGGACCGCTCGCTCGAGGCCGCACGAGAGTGCGGCTTCGTCCAAACGCTGCTCGGCCGCAAGCGCTGGATCCCAGATTTGACCTCGGCAAACCCCATGGTGCGATCCTTCGCCGAACGCAACGCTGTCAACGCCCCTGTGCAGGGCGCCGCGGCCGACATCATAAAAGTGGCCATGATCGCCATCGACAAGGCTATCACCACCCAAGGGCTGAAGGCGCGTATGATTTTGCAAGTCCATGACGAACTGGTATTTGATGTGCCACGCGCGGAGGTCGAACAGCTTACCGAGATGGTCCGCCGGGAAATGGAATCGGCCGCCCAGCTTGACGTGCCGCTGTTGGTGGAAGTGCAGAGCGGTGAGAATTGGCTTGAGGCGCACTGAACTCGTCAAACGTCGGGTGTTGATTACCTTTTGAAAAGGCCTGAATCGGCGGCCCTTACAGGCTGAACTTGGCCCAAGAATTCTGAATCTCAAGCCATGCACAACCCCCGCACTCGCCGCCTGTCTGGCGCTTGGTCCCTCGGCGCACTGACCCTCCTGTCTCTCGCTGTTCTCGCCGGCTGTGGCGAATCTGCCCCCGCGGATGATGCCAATTCAGCCACGCAACAAGAGCTGACAACCGCTCCCGAAGAGGGCATGATGCCCACCACGCGTACCTCTGCGCTGAAGAAGATATTCCACGCGGTGCCTTCGCCGATCGAAACAGCCCTGCTCCTCGAAGCCTCAGGCGTGAACTTTTCTACCGACGATTTGAACGACGCCGGCAAGGCATCGGGCTACCAAACCACAGGCTTGCAGGCGGTCAACCTCGGCATTTACGCTGGTGACCTCAGCTACGCCACCATCTTCAACCGCAACCAAGAGGCAATCCAGTACTTGAATGTCGCCCGCCGCTTGGCCGACGAGTTGGGTGTGGGCGATTTGATTGATGGCGCACTGATTGAACGAGCAGAGGACAACCGCGAAGTCCGTGACTCGCTCATCCACATCGTGACCAGCACCTTTTACGCGCTCAACGCCCGCCTCAAGGAGAACGGCATGGAAGATGTCTCTGGACTCATCGCCGCAGGCGGATGGATCGAGGGGGTCTACCTTGGAACCCGCAACTTGGACGGCGCAACGGAAGAGTTAAAGACCCGCATCGCGGAGCAGAAGCTGACCCTTGACAATTTGCGTTCATTATTGGCATCCTACCCAAGCACTGAGGATTTGGCCGGCATGATCGCGGAGTTGGACGCCGTTGAAACGGCCTTTGCAGGCGTCGAAATCGTCGAACACGCTGCCAACACAAGCACCACAGACGACGGCCTTGTTGTCATCTCCGGCGGACCAGAAATTTCCGTTTCCGACGAAACCCTCGCCGCCATCGCAGAAGCAGTGGCAGGCGTGCGTAACCATTACGCAAACTGAACGTAAGACATAGCGTCATGAAAGCGATCCAGCATATCACCCTCGCCGCCCTCGCCACCATCCTCGCGGTGGGCGCCTCTTCCGAAGCCTCGGCTCAATGCCGTTCATTCACCAAGAAACGCTGCCTTCCAAAGTTGGAGGAGTACGTTCAGAATGACAACTACAACACTGCCGTCCTGATCCCAGGCGACGAGGCTGAATTGTCCTTGACCTTCTTTGGCGGGCGGGCCTACCGCTTGCTCGTTTGCGGTCACCCCGTGCTAGGAGACTTGGATTTCCAGGTCCTTGATGCGCGTGGAAACGGCATTTACGATTCGACCGATAAGGACGCAAATCACTTTGATTTCCGGGTGGCCAACACCCAGCAAATGATTGTGCGCGTTCAGGTGCCCCAGAGCTCAGCGGCCCTTCAACACGAGGGATGCGTGAGCATCATGATCGGCTCAAAAGGCTGATTGGCTTAGCGCAGAAATGCGCTGACCACTTCGTAAAATCCTTCTGGATCTTCTGCATGGAGCCAATGCCCCGCACCAGGCAAACAATGCATCGTTAGGTCGGTGCATTTTGCTATGAAGGCGATTTTTCCTTCTTCGGTTACGTAATTCGAGTTGCCGCCGTAGATGGCCAGGGTCCTTGCCTCGATGCGGTTGCCGTTGTGACTGGTCGGGTTGCCCGATACCTCGCCGAGGTGCTGGCGCAAAACGGGCAGGTTGTAGCGCAATCCAAAACCGCCGCCATCCAAGCGGTACAGCGCCTTGAGCAGGAACATACGCACCCCTGGTTGGGCTATTTTCTCGGCCAATTGTGCATCGACTTCTCCGCGTTTCGTGGCGTTTTTCAAGTCCAATCCGGCCAGCGCCTCAAACAACGTGGCGTGGTGCGGCTCGTACGCAATGGGTGCGATGTCCGCAACGATGAGCTGGCGAACCCGGTCGCTGTGTCGCTCGGCAAAGTGCATCGCCACCTTGCCGCCCATGCTGTGGCCCAGCAAATCGACACGATCCAGCCCCAACGAATCGAGTAAGTTGAGCAAGTCGATGGCCATATCGACATAGCTGTGGCTGGGGTGGTGTGGACTGCGGCCGTGGTTTCGTTGGTCGACCAACAGGACAGGGCGGTCTTGCGCGAACTTGCGTCCGAGCGTCTGCCAATTGTCCGAGGCGCCAAGCAGCCCGTGCAAAATGACGAGGGGCGTCGAGGCGGCTCCCGAAGCAGCTGCGCCCAAGTCCGCTCCCATGTCGCCGATCCAGCGATGAAAGAGCTTCATTTTGCCGCCGGGTTTGCAGTGCTTGATTGGCCTACAAGGCAGGCGCGGTAACGGGCCAAGGTTTCGCGCATCCCGAGGTAGAGGGCGTCGGAAACGAAGGCGTGGCCGATGGACACTTCGAGCAATTCGGGCAGATTTTCATCGAAGAAGGCGAGGTTGTCGAGGTCCAAGTCGTGGCCAGCGTTGACCCCCAAGCCCAGGACTGCTGCACGTTTGGCTGCTTCGGCATAGGGTGCAACAGCCGTTTGTGCTGCTCCCGCTGCCCTTGCTGCCTTGCTGAATCCCACGGCATACGCCTCAGTGTACAGTTCGATCCGTTTGGCGCCAAGGGCTGCAGCCCCCTCGATCATGCCCGGCTCAACGCCGATGAAGAGCGAACTGCGCAAACGGATCGCACGGAGCGTGGCCAGTACTTCGCGCAGTTGACCGGCGTTTTTTACGGTGTCCCATCCTGCATTGGATGTCAGTACATCGGGCGGGTCCGGGACCAAGGTGACTTGGTCGGGTCGGACTTCGGCCACCAGTTGCATGAAAGTATCGTTTGGGTACCCCTCGATGTTGAATTCGGCACCAGAAGCCCCAACAAGGTCCCGCATGCGGCGCACGTCATCGTAGGTGATGTGCCGACCGTCGGGGCGGGGGTGTACTGTGATGCCCTCGACGCCCCAGTCGCACAATCTCTGCGCAGCTTCAATTGGGCAGGGCAGGGAACCGCCACGCGCATTTCGAATGGTGGCAATTTTGTTGACGTTCACACTCAAACGGGTGGCGGCATACAGCACTGAAAGTGGAGTTTTTGAGGTTTCCAAAACGGCGTTGGTTGATAGTTGTTGATGACGATGATGCACCATGCGCGCGCGGGGGCTAATTTCGTAACTCAAAGCCGTTCGAATAACATGCATGCAGCGAGTATTCTCGATCCCGAAATGATTGCCCTGACACCAGGGGATACATTGGACAAAGCGCTCCGCGCGATGGACGAATTGAAGATGTCCCATTTGCCCGTGGTGGCAGACGGGCATTATTTGGGGCTCGCCGAAGAAGATGATTTTCTCGACAACGACGGCGACCACGTATTTGTGACCAACGCCCGCTTGATGCCGGTTGCAGTTGGGCCGGACCAGCATTTTCTCGAGGTCGTAGACGCCATGCTGCGCGACCACTTGGCCATCATGCCCGTGGTGGACTCGGAGGGCTACTATTTGGGCTCCGTAACGCAAGCCACAATTTTCAAGGCGCTATCAAGCTCGTTTTCAGGCGATGACAGCGGTAGTATTCTCACGCTCCGCATGGGCTGGCCCGACTATAGCTTGGCCCAAATCGCCCACCGGGTGGAGAGCAACGAGGCGAAGATCATCCAGGTCTTCATCACGGACAAGGGCTCGGACAACGTGGAAGTTGCCCTGCGGCTGAATACGCGCGATGTCGAGGCGGTGGTCGAATCACTGCGCCGGCACGGCTACGATGTCAGTGCGTTTTTCAAGGCAGAGGAATACGCGGAGGACATCAAAGAGCGCTTTGACGCTTTCATGCGATACCTTAAACCGTGATGAGCGCCTCCGAAATCCCCGCACGGCCCGTTCGCATCGTGGCCCTTCATGGGAAGCCCTTCGACGGTGTGCATCGCCAGGGGCTCACGGAGTTGATCGAGGGCTTTCGACAAGGCGGTGCGCAGATTTACTTGCACCGAGCCTTTGAAATAGAGCTCGCCGTGCAAGGCGTTCAAACCGCTGGATTGCAGTGTTTTGACAAGCTAGACGAGCTCCAGGGGCTCGACCTGCTGATTGCTGTGGGCGGTGATGGAACGGTGCTGGAAAGTGCGGCCTTGTTGGGCGACCGACAGGTGCCCGTCTTGGGCGTGAACACCGGACGGCTCGGCTTCTTGTCGCATGCCCCAATGGACGATTTACAAGGCGTGGTTCGCAATTTGCTGCAGGGCCGCTACACGGTTGAATCGCGCTACATGCTCGAATCCCGCTGTGAGGCGCTGGACATCGGCCCCTTTTCCGGAGCACTCAACGAAATTACATTGCACCGCCGCGACACCGCCGCGATGATTCACATTGAACTCGAGAGCGACGGCACGTTCATCAATAAATACTGGGCGGACGGCCTGATTGTTTCGACGCCCACGGGCTCCACGGCGTACTCACTGAGCTGCGGCGGACCTATTGTCGATCCGAAATGTGATGTGCTGCTCATCACGCCGATTGCTCCGCATAACTTGAACAACCGACCGCTGGTCATCCCTGGC
>CALACF010000393.1 GCA_937890245.1 uncultured Flavobacteriales bacterium | reverse complement strand
TTCCGATCGATGTCCCGAGGGGCAGACGGCGCTGACTCTCGCTGTACACACGGACGCCTGGGGATACGAGACCTATTGGGCGATCGTCCCAAATGGATATGCCTGTGCAGACTCGGTCCTCTGGGAGGGCAGCAACATCGAAGATGTCGGCTGCAATGGTGACGGTGATGTGCAAGGCGAAAACGGCTACGACAACAATGTGATCGTCACTGTGGACAGCCTCTGCGCCACCACTGGAGACTCGCTCCACCTCGTTTTCATCGACAGCTACGGCGACGGCGGGCTCTTCTTCGAGTTGTTCTATGACAATATTTTGGCGGGCACGTACAACGGCGACGGTTATGGAAATGACTGGTTGTTTGTTGTGGGCGAAAATAACGCGCCGGCTTACGACTCGCCTTGCGGTGCGATGGACATTGAAGTCGACGGCGACACCCTCATATTGAACACCAGTGACTGCATGGCTGCTTCGGGCGAACCAGCCCCACCGACCGCGCCTGTATATGGATGCCAAATCAACGGCTCTTGGTGCGAAACGGGCCTAAGTGAAACAGCTTGGCTCACCTTCACAGCGGTTGAGGGGAATTGTGAGATTCAGCTTTGCCATGATTCAACACAGTTTGATACGCAAGTTGCACTTTGGAAAGCGTCGGACTGCATGGACTTTTCTACCTATGAGCTTATCGGAGCAAACGATGACATCGCCGGTGGATGTGGCCCTGGAGCATATTACGCGAGTCGCATGCAGACGGGCTGTTTGGAAGTGGGTACAACCTACCTCATACAGGTCGATGGCTGGCAAGGTTCAGATGGCCAAGTGGCCGTTTCGATTTCTCCAAACGAGACCGTCCCAGGCGTCAGTGCTTCATTGGCTGGTTTGGAATGTGCACCTGAGAAGGGGGAAGAGCCCAATGGAGTTGTCGTTCTCAATGTCTCAGGCACAGGGTCGAACTACAACGTGGCGTGGATAGGCCCCGATGCCTTCACTTCGACGGATTGGGCAATTACGGGCCTGGGAGGCGGCAGCTACTCTGCGTTGATTTCCACATCATGTGGTGAGGTGCTCTCCTATGCTGTTACCATGGATGTGCCCACAGAAATGGTCGGCAATCTCCAGTTTGAAGGGCCCGAATGCCCCGGCCTTCAAAACGGTTGGGCATCCATCGAAACCACAGGAGGCGTTGCCCCTTACACATATACATGGTCCAACGCACAAGGCGAATTCTCAACGGATATGGTTGTCGAGAACTTGCCCGCAGGCGATTATACGCTCGCCATCGAAGATGACAACGGCTGCGATCTTAGCTATACGTTCATGCTCGATGTGCAGGGGAGCAACTTTGAGTTCTCTCTGGGATCGGATACCACCATCTGCGACGATGCATCCATCCTCGTTTCCGGCCCCGCCGGTATGAATTACGATTGGAGCACTGGGGTGGTCGATCAATTCATCGTCATTGACGGTGCCACGCTCGGAGCAGGAACGTACAGCTATGTATTGACTGCGACCAACACCTCAGGCTGCTCGTTTGCCGACGCAATTTTCGTTACAATATTTGACTGCACGATCGGCGTGTCCAACGTGGCCGCTGATGCAGTACTACAGGTTGGACCGAATCCATCTCGCGATGTATGGAACGTCGAGTTTGTAAGCCAATCGATCTCCACTTCCAGCACTTGGTGGCTGCTCGACGCCACCGGCCGCCGCATCGACAGCGGCATATCGAACGCTTCTACGTGGACTGTTTCAGCTGCTGCCTTGGCAGCAGGTTCGTACCAACTTCACGTGGAGCAGGAAGACGGCTCCTCGGTCGTGCTGCGTCTGATTCGCGACTAAGCCCAGGCTTCCCTGGCTTCCTCGTCTAAGCCCAGCAATGAATGGCGGCCAGTGTTGCCGCCAGCTGCGCGTCATCGATGTCACGGTGGGTTACCCACCGAACGCGGTCCGGCCGAAAAGCCGAGGCCCAGACATCGGCGGCGCGCAGATGCGTTAGGAGCTTTTCTGTGAGCGCGTCATCGTTGAGTTGGGCGATCACGATATTGGTCTCTACAGGCAAGACGGCCTTCACCATCGGATGCTGCTCCAAGGCGCTGCCCAGATCGCGCGCCCGGCGGTGGTCTTCGCTCAGCCCTTCAATGTGGTGGTCCAAGGCATAAAGGCAGGCCGCAGCCAAAATGCCAACTTGTCGCATCCCGCCGCCCATGACCTTGCGCTGGCGATGCGCGGCGGCGATAAATTCACGAGAGCCCACCAGCACCGAGCCGGCCGGCGTGCCCATCCCTTTCGAGAAGCACAGCGAGATGCTGTCGAATTGGCCACCGTACGCAGCCCAATCCATGGGCTGAGCCACCAAGGCATTCCATGCCCTCGCGCCATCCAGATGCAAGGGAAGCCCCTCTGTGCGGCAGAACGTTGAAAGTTCGGACAGCTCGGCCCGGTCCTGGATCGATCCGCCGCCCGTGTTGCACGTGTCCTCGACACTGACCAGCGATGTTTTTGCAAAATGGCTGTCCCGCGGATTGATTTCGGCGGCCACTTGGCTCGCTGAAATCCGCCCCATGCGACCATCAATTAAACGCACGGACGCACCGTTCAATCGCGCAATACCGCCGCCCTCGTAATTGTAGATATGGGACAGTCGATGGCAAACCACTTCGTCGCCGGGCCGTGTGTGTACGCCAATCGCAATTTGATTGCTCTGCGTTCCAGAGGGACAGAACAGCCCCGCTTCTTGCCCGAACATGGCTGCCACCCTAGACTGTAAGGCGTTG
This sequence comes from uncultured Flavobacteriales bacterium, assembly GCA_937890245.1. Lineage (GTDB taxonomy): Bacteria > Bacteroidota > Bacteroidia > Flavobacteriales_D > Sanyastnellaceae > UBA8752. The sequence continues at coordinate 2,396 of CALACF010000393.1, read as the reverse complement.
ATTGTCGGGTCTTCCCCATAAACGTCGTCGCCAGTTTCAGTTGTCATCATGGCGGTCAACATGGCCTTCGAGGGGCGTGTCACCGTGTCACTTCTAAAATCAGCGACGCTTGGAGCGGTAGAATTCATTGCGCCCAATTTACTTTCGCCGCATGCAATCAAAAGGAATTACCCGAATTTTCTTGTCGCTGGCCTTGGCTGGATTGGCATTGATGGTCCCACAGAAAACCTCAGCAACCGAGGGGATGTGGATTCCCGCACTGCTTCAAGCTGTAGAAGGCGACATGCAATCCATGGGCCTAAAGCTCAGTGCGGAAGACATTTACTCCATCAACCGAGGATCACTCAAGGACGCGATTGTCCATTTCGGCGGCGGCTGTACAGCGAGTATGATCTCGGCAGATGGCCTTCTTTTAACGAACCACCACTGCGGCTACTCCCAGATCCAAGCCCACAGCTCCCTCGAGCACGACTACTTGCGCGACGGATTCTGGGCCGAAGACCGCGCCGCAGAACTGATGAACCCCGATCTGACGGCCACCTTCATTGTCCGCATCCAAGAGGTGACGGTCGAACTCCTGGCAGCCCGTGCCGATGGCAACGAAGATGCCGTCCGCGATGCCCTCATTGAAGCTGCCACCCACGGAACGACCCACGACGCTGTCGTCCGCGAGTTCCTCTACGGCAACCAACTCTTCATCATCGTCACACAGACCTACCGAGATGTGCGGCTCGTGGGCGCGCCCCCCAGCGCGATTGGTAAATTCGGTGGCGACACCGACAATTGGATGTGGCCACGTCACACGGGCGACTTCTCGATGTTTCGCGTCTACGCTGACGCCGACAACAAGCCCGCCGACCCGAACACAACCAACGTTCCGCTCCGCCCGCGCCATCATCTGCCCGTGTCCTTGCACGGCCTTGAAGAAGGTGACTTCACCATGGTCTTCGGGTTTCCCGGTCGCACCGAGCGCTACATCCCATCTTTCCAAGTTGAGCACTTGATTGACGTGATCAATCCGCAGCGCATCTCCATGCGCTCGGCCAGCCTAGAAGTGATCAACGCAGCCATGGCTTCCGACGACGCCACGCGCATCGCTTACTCGGCAAAGCAAAGTAGCATTTCGAACGCATGGAAGAAGTGGATTGGCCAAAACGAGGGCTTGATTTCCTTCGATGCGGTGGGGGAGAAGCGCCAGGCTGAATTGGCATTTACGCGGCAAGTTGTGGCCGACGGACTCGACGACTACCTGACCGTCATGGGCGACTTGCGGCACACGCACACCGACCGCTTGCCCTACGCCGAGGCGCGCTCGCTCTTCATCGAAATGTTCTACTACGGCCCTGAAATCCTGCGCTTCTCTTGGGGATTCAACGGCCTCATCACCGCAGCCGCCGACAAGACCACCAGCGACTCGGCTTGGACCGCCGAGCTTGCCGCGGCGCAACAGCAAGCTGAGGACTTCTACAAAGACTACAACCCCACAGTAGACCAACGCGTTACAGCAGCTCTCATGCCGCTTTACACGAAATACTCGCCCGCCAACTTGCTGCCAGAAGGCATCGCCGCCGCCGAGCTTTTCGACAACAGCATCCTCGACAATGAGGTAGAATGGCGCGCCATGCTACAAGCTGGCAACCGCAAGAAAATCGCCAAGCTTAGCAAGGATGCGGGCTACGTTTGGGGCGCTTCGCTGGTCCACAGCTATCTCGAGAACGTCCGCCCGGCTTACGTCGCGGCCGACGATCAGCTCACCGAGCACATGGGCACGCTGCTGCGCGGCTTCCAAACAGTCTACCCTGACAGCACGTTTTGGCCCGATGCCAATTCAACCATGCGCCTTACATACGGCCGCGTGGAAGGCAGCGAACCCCGCGACGCGGTGACCTACAAACCCTTTACCACAGCGGCCGGCATCCTCGACAAATACGTGCCGGGCGATACGGAATTTGACTTGCCGTCCGCGATGGTTGCAAAGCTCCAGGCCCGTGAATACGGCCCTTATGCCCAGGATGGCGAACTGCGTGTGTGCTTCCTCGGAAGCAACCACACCACGGGCGGAAATTCGGGCAGCCCCACCTTGAATGGCACGGGCGATTTGGTCGGCCTCAACTTCGACCGGACTTGGGAGAGCACCATGAGCGACATTCGCTTTGACGGCGATCGTTGCCGGAACATCATGGTAGACGTTCGCTACATCTTGTGGGTGGTCGATATCTACGCAGGTGCGACCCACTTGGTACAAGAAATGACCTTGACCGAGCGCGACCCTGAGGCAGTTTCACCCGACTGGCGTCCATTTGGACCGGGCAGCGGACCGGGACGCGGAATTTCGCGCGACCCACAAGAGGTGCGGGATGCGTTCAAGGAAAAGGCGCGAGAAGATATGAAGGACC
>CALACF010000392.1 GCA_937890245.1 uncultured Flavobacteriales bacterium | reverse complement strand
GCCAATTCTTCATGCTGCAAAGGAAAGAAGGGAGATGCTAAGTCTTCATGCTGTGAAGGGAAAAAGAACGCTTCTTGTGAAAAGGGCAAGAAGAAAGACGGTGAGTCAAGCCGCACCCAAGACGTCAACCGCAAAGCTGACGCTGACAAAAAGGACGGCGAGTAAGCTGCCTGTCAATTTTTGACAACCACATTGAAAAAGACCTGCCCAAAACGGCGGGTCTTTTTTGTTCCGCTATTTTCGAAATGGGCGTGCGGCCAGCAATCCCAAGCAGTTCCTCAGAATAGAGTTACTCAGAAGAGGTCAGGCCACTCGCGCTCAACCCACGTAGCGACCTGCTCGCCGATGGCCAACGAAGCCGTGGCGGCTGGTGATGGGGCGTTCAGTACGTGGATACTTCGCCCCTTGCACTCGATGCGGAAATCGTCCTTGGTGTCGCCTGCTTTGTTCAGCAGCAGGGCGCGCACGCCAGATCGGCCCGGACGCAAATCGTCCATCTCCAAACTTGGGATAAGGTGCTGAAGCGTTCGGAGGAATAGTTTTTTGGAGAAGGCCCGGCGGTACTCGTTGATACCGAATGCCATGTTTCCGAAGAACAGCCGCCATGTGCCACTATAGCTGAGGGCTTCCGCTGTGTCGCGCGCTGAAAAGTCAAACTTCCCATAGCCCTCACGCTTGAACGTGAACACTGCGTTGGGGCCGCATTCGATGTTCCCATCGGTCATGCGCGTAAAGTGCACGCCCAAGAAGGGAAATGCGGGGTCGGGCACGGGATAGATCAGGTTGCGCACCTTGTACTTTGCGTGGTCCTCGAGCTCGTAGTAATCGCCACGGAATCCCACAACCCGTTCAGGCAGATCAACCCCGTCCGCGCGCGCTACCCGATCGGCCTGCAACCCAGCACAAGCCACCATGGCCCTTCCAGTGAATTCGCCGGCGCTCGTCCGCACCGTCACCCCCGTGTCACGCTGCGTAAACCCGAGCGCCTCCACCCCTGTTTTCACAGCGCTCTCCGGCTGTATGCCCAAGGCCACTTCGACCATTTTTCGCGTGGCCGCCGGGAAATCAATAATCCCCGTGCACGGAACCCAAAGCCCGCCCACAGAACGTAGATGCGGCTCAATTTCTCGAACCTGGTCCGCGTCAATGCGCTCGAGGCCTTCAATTTCATTCTGCCAACCCAAGGCTTCAATCTTGTCGAGTCGCGGCAGCTCCTCAGCCGTTGCAGCAGCTACCACCTTCCCGCATATATCATGTGGAACCCCATACTTGACCGAAAAATCGACCAATGCATGCCGCCCCCGCACACAGTTCAAGGCCTTGCTACTTCCCGGCGGGTAGTACAATCCACTGTGAATCACTCCGCTATTGTGCCCCGTTTGGTGCGCCGCCAGGACGTCCGCCTTTTCGAGCAACAACAACCGAAGCTTTGGATGCCGCAATTGTAACTGGTACATCGAGGCCGCGCCGACGATCCCGCCGCCGACCAAAATCACATCGTAATCTCGACGCATCGCCCGGCCTTACAGAATCTGGAAGGTCACGCGGCGGTTCTTCGCCCGCGACAAATCCGAATCCTTGGTTGAAGCGGGGTCCGTGTTTTCACGAGAAGACACCTTCAGTTGGCCCGCCGAAACGCCCATCGACGTCAAGTAACGACTCACCTGATCTGCGCGCTTCTGGCCCGCCTCGGCAAACCGCGGATTGATGCGGCCCTCGCTCGTTTCGTCGTTGTCACTATGACCCACGATTTCAATTTGCATCGCTGGATTGGCATTGAGCATAGAGGCCAATTGATCCAGGGCCATCCGACCACTTTCCGTAAAGGTGCGCTTCAAGAAACCGTAGTACACCGTCGTGCGGTTCACGACCTCAGCATTGCTCAGGCCATCGGCCAAAACCGGAGCGCCGTACACCATGTCCGGAGAAGAGGACTCGCTCTTCGAGCAAGCGCATTGGCTTTTTGCATCGACCGGGAACACCTTAACATTGTCCAAGTAGTAGTAGGCGTGGAGAACCTGTGCCCCGGTGAACCCTTTGGGACGGCGCATCTTCGCAAACTCAATCGCGCTGTTCCCCGTAAAATCTCCGATGATCAGATACTCTTCCTGGCCGCCTCCAACAATCGTCCCACAGACCGTTTCCCAGCCTTCCATCAATTGCATCACCTTGTCAGCCCTGTGGAGGATCTGCGGCTCAAAGCCCGTGATTGCACCGAGGTTCTCCTGCTCCGTCTTCCGGTCAATCAGCACAGCACCGACGCCATTCACTGCGTACTTGGACATGTCCGAAAGCGAGATGTCAAACGACACGCAGTACATCTGGTTTGCTTCCAAACGCTCGGTTAAGCGAACCTCAAAGTAGGTCCTCGGCAACTTCGAAACCTTCGAGTAGGCGCGGAAACCACCGTATCGCAAGCCATCAGAAGCATCCTCGTATCCGTACAAGTTTCCAGGTGCCAGAACCTTTTCGCTCTTCACATCATAGGCAAACAAGTCCAGCCCAGCTGCATTGGCACCAAACCACAAAGTCTGGATGTCCTCGAGCTGTCCGTAATTTTTCAAACGCTTGATGTCCCCATCTTCGAAGCTGAAATTGGGAACAAGGTTCTCATCATCCTGTGCGTGCACAGTAGAAGTGATGGAGAAAAGAATGGCGGCCGAAAAGGCCAAGGCGGCGAATATGTTGCGCATCGTAGTCTGCAATTGCAGGGGCCAAGTTACAACTTTAGTGCAGGGTTTTGAAAAGCACTTCTTGCAACAAATCATAGGGGTTCGTCGCCGTGTTGTCGATGCCCTTTGACTTTTTGTCGCACGTGCGGATGTAGCCAAAAATTCTGGCCAATTTGGCCGGCGGATAGTTCCGAGCCGCCATCGCATACTCCTTCATCGCGTATGGATGAACCTTCAAAGCCTTGGCCGCTGCAGGCTGCGACTTATCTGGCAGATGATGGAATGCAAGTAACCTGGAAAAATACAGCGTAAGAATCGGAAGCACCATCGGCACGGGATGCAGTTTGGGGTTTGCCCGCATGTACTGCGCGATTCGCATCACACGCCCGATATCCTTCGACGCGAGGGCCCCGGTCAGCTCGAACACGTTGTATTCCTTGCTGATTCCGATATGCTGTTCGATGAGCACGTCGTCAATTTCTCCCCTTCAGGCAGCGCGATGAATAACTTATCGAGCTCGCCGGCCACCTTTTTCAGATCGTTGCCGAGGTACTCAGCAAGCATCCGCGCCATCCGCGGCCCGATTCGCCTGTTCCGCGCCGATACAAATTGCTCTATCCACTCAGGCAGCTTGTAGTCCTTGATTTTCTGTGCGTGATACACGACTCCATTTGATGCCAATTTTTTAACCGCTCCCAGCCGCTTATCGGGCATCTTATTCCGGTGAACAAACACCAGCACAGTCGAGGGGACAGGTTTCTCGGCATACTTGGCCAGAACTTCGAGCTTCTCCTTGGATCTCCACTCGCGCAGCTCCTGCGCTTCTTTGACCATCACCAGGCGCCGTGGGGCCATCATCGGGAACTGCTTGGCAGCGCCGATGATCTGGGCAAGATTGGCATCGCGACCATAGAGGATCGTCTCATTGAAATCCCGCTCTTCAGCTGCCATGGCATGCTTGCGGATCGCCTCTTCCAACAAATCCAAGTGGAACGGCTCCTCCCCGCCCAGCAAGTACACCGGCTCAAACCGGCCAGCCTTCACATCGGATAGTATTTGCTGAAAAGTTGCCGCCATGGCCCGCGAAGATACTCGCAACTTCGTGCGAACTTGCCCTTGCGCCAGCCTGAGCCGCACGATGCCCGACACAATGCCCGACTTGTCCTCCTTTGAAGTTCTAAATTTTCCACGCCCCAAGGCGATGAAGATTCGACAGGCGGGACAGCGGGATATTGCCGACAAGCCGACGGGTGCGGCCGACAAGCCGACGCGTTTTGAGGTGCTTTGTCTGGTTCGGAAAAAGTGGGTGCTTCTCGAGCCCGAGGAATGGGTCCGCCAACACTTGCTGCATTACCTCGTTGAATTGGGCTGGCCCTTGGGCAGAACCCTCGTTGAGATGCCGGCAAAGTTCGGCCAGGCCCGTGGTCGCATCGACGTCGCCATCCTCGATGAGCGCGGCCAGCCCGCCCTTATAGCAGAGTGCAAAGCCCCCTCCATCGCGCTGACCCAAGCGACCCTAGACCAACTCGGCCGCTACCAGCTCGACGCCAAGGCGCACCATCTAATCGCCACCAATGGCCAGCAACATCTCGTCTGGCAATACGGAAAATCTACAACTCAGTTTCCGAGCCCTTAGACGGCCCCTTCACTTCCCCCTTGCTTGCGCCGCAACCGCGGTACCGATAGCAAGATCAACAGGCTGATCGCGAAGAAAACAGTGAGGAACAACACGGAGTCGCGCATGCTCTCGCTCAGCCCCTCAAGGACACCCCAGCAGATCATGCCGACAATGATGCCACCCTTTTCGAGCACCTCATAGAAACTGAAATACGAGGCGTTGTCATCGGTAGTGGGAATCATTTTTGAATAGGTCGATCGATTGAGACTTTGGGTTCCTCCTATCATAAAGCCAATCAAGCCCGCTGCGATAAAAAACGTATTCTGCCCATGAACCAATCCGTACGCAAAGAAGCAAGCGCCACCCCATAGAATGGTTGCGCAGATAAGAATTGGGATATTTCCGAAGCGCCTACTCAGTCTTGAGAAGAGGAATGCGCCGGGAATCGCGATGATTTGTACAAGAACGATGGAGATGATCAAGACGTCGCTTGGGAGTCCGAGCTCCTTGGTTCCGAAGAATGTAGCCATGAGAATGATGGTCTGAACACCCATGGACATGACGAAAAACGAGAGGAGATAACGGACGAGTTGGCTGTTGCCTTTAAGCGAACGCGCAACTTCGCGCAACTCGAGAAAGCCCTTCCAGAAGACATGGTCATCGCCCTTGTTCCGGGTGCTATGCGGCAGGCGGCGGAAGGAAAACTGGGCCCATACCATCCACCAAATTCCCACCAGTACAAAGGACCAGCGCGTCAAATGCTCGCCTACGCCCAGGATGAATCCCAGGCAGATGAGCAGTAGAATGAGTGATCCAATGTAACCATATACGTACCCGCGAGCACTCAAGGAATCGTGCTCCTCCTTTGGTGCTATTTCCGGGAGGAAGGCGTTGTAGAATCCGAGGCTCCCCCAGAATCCAATGTTGGCAAAGAACAGCGCCAGCTTGCTCAGTTCCAGATGTTCAGCATCAAAGAAGAACATAGCTATGCATGAAATTGCCCCTGTGTAGCAAAAGACCTTGAGAAAGAAGAGTTTTTTCCCAGCGTAGTCGGCAATCCCGCTGAGCAGTGGAGAAAGGATGATCACCACGAGAAACGACGCGGCAATGACGTAGGAGTACAGCTCCGAGTTGATGAGGTCTATTCCGAAGAATTGCACATGATCCGTGATGCTCTCACCTTCCCCACTGGTCGTGACGGCAGTGTAGAAAATCGGGAAAATGGCCGACGAAATGACGAGACTGTAGACGCTATTGGCCCAATCATACATAAGCCAACCCTTGCGTGCGCGTTGGTTTTCGGCCGGCGCCACGGGCGCAGATTCAGTGATTTTTGACATGGCAGGTTTGGCAATATAGGCGCGATTGCGTGATAGCGAGAAGTGGGCGTGTGAATCGAGACGCGCTGTATCTTCGCCGCCGCTATGGAACTGAAAGACATCTTGGCCATCTCTGGCCGCCCCGGACTTTGGAAAGTCATCAACACCACCCGCAAGGCAATTGTGGTCGAGTCACTCGACGATGATTCCCGCATCGCAATCCCCGCCACCCAGCGCGTTTCGCGCTTGGGCGAGATCTCCATTTTCACCTACGAAGACGACATCCCCCTGGGCGATGTGTTCAATCTGATTCATAAAAAGGCCAATGGCGGTGCTGCCCCCCACGCGAAAGAGCCGCACGAAACACTGCGCAGCTTCGTAACCGACGCCCTGCCCAACTTAGATCAGGACCGCGTCTACCACAGTGACCTCAAGAAACTTTGCACGTGGTACAACGCGATGCTCGCGTTGGGCGTGCTGCCGATCGCAGACACGGACACGAAAGTTGACGCAGACGCGGTCGCGAAAGACGAAGTCGAGGTCGCGAAAGACGAAGTCGAGGTCGCGAAAGACGAAGCAAAGAATTCATGAGCGCGATCAACAACGTCACGGTCATCGGCGCCGGCACGATGGGCAACGGCATCGCACACGTTTTTGCACAGAACGGATACACCACGCAGCTCGTCGATTTGAACGCGGATGCGCTCTCACGAGCCGTTGCTACGATTACGCGAAACCTGGACCGATTGGTCTCCAAGGAGCGCTTGACGGAGGCGCAAAAAAACGAGACCCTCAGCAGGCTCACGACCTCGACGGAAATGCGCGCGGCTTGTGCCGACGCCGATCTCGTGGTGGAAGCTGCCACTGAAAACGAGGCGCTGAAGATGAAAATCTTTGCCCAAATAGACGAAGCGGCTCCGGCCCACGCCATCTTGGCCACCAACACTTCGAGCATTTCGATTACGCGCATTGCCGCCGCCACGTCGCGCCCCGCACAAGTCATCGGCATGCACTTCATGAACCCCGTCCCGCTGATGAAGCTCGTCGAGATCATTCGTGGATACTCAACTTCTGAAGCCACATGCGAGGCCGTCTTGGCCTGTTCCAAGAGTCTAGGCAAAGTGCCCGTCGAGGCAAACGACTACCCCGGTTTCGTGGCCAATCGCGTCCTGCTCCCCATGATCAACGAGGCGATCATCACCCTGCACGAAGGCGTTGCAAAGGTTGATGCCATCGACCAGATCATGAAACTCGGCATGGCCCATCCAATGGGCCCCCTGCAATTGGCTGATTTCATCGGGCTGGACGTCTGCTTGTCGATTTTACGCGTCCTTCACGAGGGACTTGGCAAGGACAAATACGCCCCTTGCCCTCTGTTGGTCAACATGGTGGCCGCCGGCAAGCTCGGCCGCAAATCCGGCGAGGGCTTCTACGTGTACACCAAGGGTTCCAAGGACGCAATCGTTTCACCTAGCTTCGGCTGATTGGGCCGCGTTGACTACATT
>CALACF010000391.1 GCA_937890245.1 uncultured Flavobacteriales bacterium | reverse complement strand
GTTGAGGGCCATGTGTCCTTTAGGGCGTGCGGGTTCGAGTCCCGCTCTGGGCACTTTTATTTAACAATTGAGCTCCATACGTGTTTGTGTGGGGCTCGGCATTTCTGCCGCCCCCAACATATACAATATGAGTACTTTTGAAACGCTCGGACTGAGCGAACCCATCCTATGCGCCCTTGCGCCCCTCGGCTACGAAACGCCGACCCCCATCCAATCCGAAGCCATCCCATTGGTCCTCAAAGGACACGATGTCTTGGGCTGTGCCCAGACCGGAACGGGAAAAACCGCTGCGTTTGCGCTGCCGATGATCCACTCCCTTGGCGAAAGCGCAGGAGAAAAAGGGCCGCGCCTCATCAAGGGCTTGATTTTGAGCCCAACCCGTGAGCTCGCTCAACAGATTGCAGAGAGCATCCAAGACTACACGAAGAACATCAACTTGTTCCACTGTACCATCTTCGGCGGCGTTTCACAGCATCGCCAAGTGAAGCTGCTTCAACGTGGAGTAGACATTGTTGTCGCCACACCAGGTCGTCTGCTCGATTTGGCCAACCAGCGCCACGTGGACCTCTCAAATGTGGAGATGTTCGTGTTGGACGAAGCGGACACCATGCTTGACATGGGCTTCATCCATGACATCAAGAAGATCATCAGCATGCTGCCCAAGAAGCGCCAGAGCTTGTTCTTCTCAGCCACGATGCCTTCGAGCATCGTGACTTTGTCAAAAGACATCTTGACGGACCCTGTCAAGGTGGAGGTTGCCCGCCAGAGCACTGCAGCAGAAACGGTCGAGCAGAAGGTCATGTACGTCCTACAGCGAGACAAAAAGGACTTGCTCGTAGACATCCTCGGCGACCACGATGTGAAATCAGCCTTGGTTTTCAGCCGCACCAAATACGGAGCTGACAAACTCGTACGCCACTTGCAGCATTCTGGCGTTGCAGCTGCTGCGATCCACGGAAACAAGAGCCAGCCACAGCGCGACCGCGCGATGAAAGCCTTCAAGGCCGGAAAAGTACGCGTGATGGTCGCAACGGACGTTGCGGCACGTGGAATCGATGTAGACAGCCTGAGCCACGTAATCAACTTCGAGCTGCCAAACCAGCCAGAAACATACATTCACCGCATCGGCCGTACGGGCCGTGCAGGGACAGAAGGTGTGGCCATTTCACTTTGCAACGAAGCAGACGAGCGCGGGTTCCTCGCGAACATCCAATACTTGCTCGACAAAGAAATCACGGTTGATACCGACCACGACTTCCACCTCGACCAACCCGCCGTCGGCCTGCGCAAAGGCAGCGGCAACGGGTACGGAAGCAAGAAAGGACGCGGCGGCGGCGGCGGCGGCAGCAAGGGCGGCTACCAAGGCGGACAAAATCGACGCAGTGGCGGAAGCGGTGGAAGCGGCGGTGGATACCTTGGCAACAGCGGCGGCGGTGGCGGAAGCCGCGACAACGGCCGGCGCAACAGCGGCGGCGGTGGAGGAAGCCGCGACAACGACCGTGGAGTAGACCGACGCAATGACCGCGGAGGATACCGCGACAATGACCGCCAGGACACCCGACGGGATGACCGTGGGGGAGAACGACGCGATGAGCGACCACAGCGCAGCTACAAAAGCGAAAGCTTCAAAAACGAAGGTAGCGGAGGGTTCCGCGACGTCAAAGACGGAGCCCGAGATGGATTCCGTGGCAACGACAACCGACGTGACGACCGCCCAAATGATCGAAGCGGCGATCGACGCGATAGCAGAGATTCTGACCGCGGCGGATACAATGGCGGCGGCAGCAGCAGCGGCGGATACCGCGGCAACGACGGAGGCAACGACAGAGGCAACGATCGCGGCGGCTACAAAGGCGGCGGCGGCAGCAGCAGCGGTGGATACCGCGGCAACGACAGAGGCAACGACAGAGGCAACGATCGCGGCGGCTACAAAGGCGGCGGCAGCAGCAGCAACAGCAGCAGCGGCGGATACCGCGGCAACGACCGCAGCAACGATCGCGGCGGCTACAAAGGGGCCGGCGGCGGCGGATTCCGCGAGGACAGCCGCGGAAGCGACAGCCGCGGAAGCGATAGCCGTGGAAGCGACAGCCGCGGAAGCGACCGTAGCAGCTACAAAGGCAAGTCCACTGGCGGCTACAAAGGTGGTGGCTACAAGGGTGAAGGCGGTGATCGACCGCCAAAACGCGACGGATTCAAGGGCAAAGCCCCTGCAAGCCGAGGCGATAAAAAGCGCCGTGACCCGAAGCCGCGCTGGTGATATATTAGCAGCGCATGCCCAACGACATTCGCAAAACCCTTGAAGAGGTCTACGGATTTCTCTTCTGTGCTGACTTGATTGACGACATCGTGCGTGTTGGCATCATACAAGAAGTGTCTTCGGGTCAAATGATTACGGATGTTGGCGATGCTTTACATGGCGTACCGCTGCTGATTTCAGGGGCTATCAAAGTTCTACGGGTTGATTCCGAAGACAACGAATTACTGGTTTACTTTTTGGAACGAGGCGACTCTTGCGCCATGACCCTAAGCTGCTTTTCTGGAAAAATAATGAAGAGCAGTATTCGGGCGATCACTGAAAAAGACACGGTGATAATCAACGTTCCCATGAAGGAGGTGTCGAGCTGGATGCACAAGTACCCTGATTGGTCGACCTTTGTTTTGGAGAGCTTCAGCATCCGGCTCAACGAGATGCTTGATTCATTGGACGCGTTGGCCTTTCTCGACCTTCCAGATCGCGTAAAGCGCCACTTGGGCGAAAAGGTAAAACTTCACGGTTCGACCACATTGAGCACGACCCATGCAGACATTGCCGCTGATCTTCACACCTCGCGCGTCGTCATCAGCCGCGTGCTTAAGCAGCTTGAAAAGGAAGGCGTGGTGGATCTCAGCAGGAACAAGGTTGAGGTGCTGAAATACTGACACAGGTCAGGTTGTGCATTTACACCGCCACTTTCGTCACACAGGATGGCGTATGTTGGCGATAGTTTTGTCGCTGTGAATCTCAAGCACATTCTCCCCTTTTTGAACTGGTTGCCGGGCTACAGCCGGTCGACCTTTTTGAAGGATCTTCCCGCGGGCTTGACCGTGGGCATCATGCTGATTCCACAGGGCATGGCCTACGCGATGATCGCTGGCCTGCCGGTTGTTTACGGCCTGTACGCAGCGCTCGTGCCGCAAATTGTATACGCCTTTACGGGTACATCACGTCAACTCGCCGTGGGGCCTGTGGCCATGGATTCCCTGTTGGTAGCCGCCGGACTGAGCGCCATCGCCATCGCAGGATCTGACCGCTATATCGAGTTGGCCATCTTGCTCGCGGCCATGATGGGTGGCATCCAACTGCTGCTCGGCGTGTTTCGCATGGGCTTCTTGGTGAACTTCCTGTCCCGGCCCGTAATCAGCGGGTTTACATCTGCCGCCGCGCTCATCATTGGCCTAAACCAACTCCCACATCTACTGGGTGTTACCCTGCCCCGGAGCAATCAATTCCAGTGGCTGCTGTGGAATGCGGTGCAGGTTCTCGGCGAAATTCATTGGGCGACGCTGGCGATTGGACTGGGGAGCATGGGGCTTTTATGGGGGGCAAGTAAACTGCATCCGCGCATTCCCGGGGCCCTGATTGTCGCGCTGGCGAGTATCGCAGCGGTGATCCTCCTTGATTTGGGCAGCGCCGGCGTGAAAATCGTGGGGGACATTCCGACGGGTTTGCCTGCTTTTTCTATGCCAATTTTCGCCTGGGAAGACATCCAAACCCTCCTGCCCATAGCGGCCGCGCTCGCGCTGATCGCTTTCATGGAAGCCATCTCTGTTGCCAAAGCGATCGAAGAGCGACACGATGATTACAGCGTGGATGCCAGTCAAGAGCTGCGCGCCTTGGGGCTGTCTAACATCATCGGCGCCCTGTTCCAGTCCTACCCCACTACGGGTGGATTTTCGCGGACAGCGGTCAACGACCAAGCGGGTGCCAAAACGGGCATGGCTGCCTTGATTGCTGCCGCCATCGTGGCGGCCACCCTCCTATTCTTGACCCCCCTCTTCTACAATCTGCCCAAGGCAGCCTTGGCCGGCATCATCTTGATGGCCGTTTCCGGATTGGTCGATCTAAAAACACCCGTGCGGCTTTGGAAACGGCAGCGCGACGAGGCGTGGGTTCTGCTGGCCACGTTCTTGGTGACGGCTGGCATTGGCATCACAGTGGGCATCGCAACAGGCGTAGGGCTTTCCCTTCTCGTAACGATCCGCCGGTCAACCCGACCCCATGTGGCCATGCTGGGTCGGGTCGCCGGGATCTACCGCAACATCGATCGCTTCCCCGAAGCCAAGGCGATCGAAGGCGTGCTCGCCCTTCGATTCGACGGCCCCCTGCACTACGCCAACGCCTCCTTTTTCAAGCGCACCATCCAAGAAAGCGTCAAGAAATCAGACCGGCCGATTCGCGCTGTGGTACTCCTTGCAGAGTCCATCCCTTACATCGACGCCTCAGCCTGTGTCATGCTGGACCAACTCATTGAGGAGCTATGCGGACAAGGCGTCGTCCTGCATTTGGCCGGGCCGATAGGACCGGTCCGTGACGCGCTCAAGCGACACGACTTGCTACATCGTTTCCAGCCGGCGGCGCTGCACGCAACGATAGAAGACGCCATGGACGCCCTGGACGGCGGACCGGCACATGACAACCACCATGCGATCGCCGAGCAATCAAACAGCTGATCTCAGTGACACTCGTCACACACCAGCTGATAACATTTCCTTAATTTTGCCCCATGCACATTGAACAGATCTACACCGGTTGCTTGGCCCAAGGCGCCTACTACATCGAGAGCAACGGAGAAGCCGCAATCGTGGACCCGCTCAGAGAAATTCAACCCTATCTCGACCTGGCAGCCAAGCGCGGCGCCAAGATCAAGTACATCTTCGAGACCCACTTTCACGCTGATTTCGTCTCGGGCCATGTCACGTTATCGGAAAAAACGGGCGCAGAAATCATCTTCGGCCCTACCGCAAAATGCGCATTCCAGTGCACCACGGCAGAAGACGGCCAGCGCTTTCCTCTTGGAGAACTGACCATCGACACACTGCACACGCCAGGGCACACCATGGAAAGCACCAGCTGGCTTTTGCGCCTCGCCGATGACCAACCCCATGCCTTGTTCAGTGGTGATTCATTGTTCCTTGGGGACGTCGGCCGTCCGGATTTGGCACAAAAAGCAGCCGACATGACGCAGGAAGATTTGGCCGGGATGCTCTTTGACAGTACCCGCAGCAAGATCATGACGCTTCCAGATGAAGTCATCGTCTACCCGGGGCATGGCGCCGGCTCAGCCTGTGGAAAGAACATGAGCAGCGAGACCGTGGGCAGTATCGGCGTAGAAAAAGCCACCAACTACGCCTTGCGCGCGGACATGACCCGCGACGAGTTCATCGAAGAGGTCACCGACGGCTTGCTTCCGCCGCCCGCATACTTCCCACTGAACGTGGCGATGAACAAGCAGGGCTACGAGTCGTTCGAGGATGTCTTGAAGCGCGGAACGCATGGACTGGATCCAGCGAAATTTGAGCGCGTCGCCGAGGACAGCGGTGCCATCGTGCTCGATGTCCGCCATGAAACGGCTTTTGCAAAGGGACATGTCCCCCGCTCGATTTTTATCGGACTCGAGGGCAATTTTGCACCGTGGACCGGCGCACTGATTGTGGATGTGAAGCAGCCCTTGTTGCTGGTTTGTGAGCCAGACCAACTCGAGGAGGCCATCACGCGTTTGTCGCGTGTGGGATTCGATCATGTATTGGGCTATCTCGAAGGAGGGGTTCAGGCCTGGAAAGAAGCGGGGAACGAAATCGATTGCCTTGAGCGGATTTCGAGCGTGGACTTCGCGGCGGTATACAAGGGTCAAGGGGGCGTGGTGCTGTTTGACGTGCGAACAAAAAACGAGCACAAATCCGAGCGCGTTGAGGGGGCCGTCAACGAGCCGTTGGACCTGTTGAGCAACAACCTCGACACCTTCCCACGGGACAAAACGTTCTACATGCACTGCCTTACTGGCTATCGCTCAGCAATTTCCCAGTCCATTTTGAAGTCCCGCGGAATTCACAACGTGTTGGACGTGATCGGCGGATGGAAAAGCTTGAAGGAAACAGACATTCCCGTCACAGCATTCGTGTGCCCTTCGACATTTTGATACGTATCTTTGCCGTCCAATCTGGAGCAATTCAGTAGCGAGCCGGAGCAATCCGGAACACCCACCCAGGTGGCGAAATTGGTAGACGCGCAGTCTTCAGGTGGCTGTGCCTTCGGGCGTGCGGGTTCGAGTCCCGCTCTGGGTACCAAACGGGAGATTGCAGCGATGCGGTCTCCCGTTTTTGGTTTTACCCATCTCAACGTGTGTTTGTCTATCTTTAATCACACGTCAACGATGAAATCACTACTACTACTCATTTCATTCTCAATGTCATTGAGTTTGTTTGCTCAATTCACGTATGTGCCTGATGGTAATTTTGAACAAAGACTTATTAATTTAGGGCTGGATGATTTATTGGATGGACAGATACTGACATCAAATATTAATGTAGTGAGCAGTTTAATCGTGTCATCGTCTTCTATTTCTGATTTAACAGGAATTGAAGATTTTACAGCCTTAACCTTATTAAGTTGTGGACATAACCCCCTCACAAACCTTGATTTAAGTAACAATACTCTTTTAACCACTTTGTGGTGTTATGAATGTCAGCTCACTTGTCTAAATATTGCAAATGGGCACAATACGAATATAGACTGGTTATCGTTGGGGGGGAACCCCAACCTTACTTGTATAGAAGTAGATGACGCTTCTTGGTCAACGGCGAATTGGCCAGAAATTCTAGAACCCCAATTTTCTTTCAGTGAAAACTGCAACAACGAATGCTCTACTTCAGATGTAGGCATCTTCGAACTCAACTCTTCTAGAACCCTACTCAAAATCATTGACATGATGGGAAGAGAAACAAAAGGTGCTAAGAATGAACTTCTCTTATATATGTACGATGACGGATCAGTAGAGAAAAAGTTTGTAGTAGAGTAATCACCGAAAGAGCGTCGAAAGATTGCCTCTAGTTTTTGGTTTAAGTCGCTGTCTAAA
>CALACF010000390.1 GCA_937890245.1 uncultured Flavobacteriales bacterium | reverse complement strand
GTGTAATTACTGCGACTGTCACTTCTCGACCCAGCTTGGGACGCGCGGAAAAATGGTCGACGCCATGATCGCGGAGATTGAGCGTTCGCAGGATTTGTGGGGCGAAGAGTGCTTCGAAACACTCTACTTTGGCGGGGGGACGCCCAGCGTTTTGAGCGACGAGGAGCTGGCGCGGCTTGCTGAGGCCGCGATGAAGTTGGGTGCGTGGAATTTGAAGGAATGGACCCTTGAGGCCAATCCAGAGGACCTTTCCCGCGAGCGACTGGAAGGTTTGGCCGCGCTTGGTGTGACACGGCTGAGTATCGGCATCCAAAGTTTGGACGAGAAAACGCTCAGCTGGATGAACCGGGCGCACTCGGTAGAACAGGCGCGCAATGCTGTTGCCGATGCGGCCTCGATCGGGTTCCAGCACATTTCGGTCGACATGATTTATGGGGTACCCGGGCTTTCTTTGGGTGATTTCGAATCGCAATTGCGGGAGGTGTTGGCCTGGCCCATCGACCATTTGAGCAGCTACATCTTGACAGCTGAGCCGCAAACCGCCTACGGCCACAGCATCGCCAAAGGGCTTATTTCCGAAGCCCCCAGCGAGCTCATCGCCCAGCAATACGCTGCTCTTTGTTCGGCGAGCCAGGCGGCAGGCTTCTCCCATTACGAGACCTCCAACTTTTCTCGACCGGGTGGCGAGGGTTTGCACAACAGCCGTTACTGGGCTGGCTCGGCCTATTTAGGCATCGGCCCAGGGGCCCATAGTTTCAAGGGCCGTGAACGTTGGTGGAACATCGCAAACAATCCGCGATACATCCGCGAAGGCGCGTGCACAGAGCGGGAAACACTCACGGCGCGCGACCGATTCAATGAGTCAATCATGACCGGCCTCCGGACCTTGAAGGGCGTAGACGCCGGCGTTTTGAAGCACGAAACGGGCATCGAACTGGTTTCGCAACCCGCCTTTTCTCGCTACATCGACCAGGATTGGCTCGTCGAAGAAAACGGGCGGATTTGGCTCCGGCCCGAACATTGGCTCGTAGGCGACGCAGTAGCCGCCGCCCTTTTCGTTGTTGCGGCCGAGTGAAATTGGCCTGCCCAGCTACCGTTGCAAACGCGGGCGACGGCGACGTTTGATCATCGCGTCCACCATCACGGTCCCAACCAGCACCGCGGCCCCAGCATAAAAGCCGCCGTTCATCTGTTCAGACTCACCGAAAATCACGAGGGCCAATACAATTGCATAGACCGGCTCCATATTGATCGCAATCGCGACGGAAAAGGGCGAAATAACCTTCATCACCTGCACGCTCACGGCAAAAGCGGCCGCCGTCGCCACGACCCCTAAGAATCCCAGCCACGCCCAGTCCGCCCCAGACGGCCATTGCATCGCGCCCTGAATCCAAGCAAACAGCCCGATCGTCAGCATCGCCACACCCAGCTCCAGCCTAGAAATATTCAGCGCATCGTGGCGACCGACCCACCGCGCATTCAGTACAGAAAAGGTCGCAGCCAGGATTGAGGCTATCAGTGACCAAAAGATCCCCGACCCACTCCCGGGCGTCACGTCAAAAATCACGGCAAGCGCCCCAATGGCAACCAGCCCGAGCAGCATCTCCCGCCAGTTGGGGCGGCGGCCGTTCATGGGCGGCTCAATCAGCGCAACAAAAAATGGCGCGGTGGACAACGTAGCCAAAGCGACCGAAACATTTGACACCTTGATGGCGTGAAAAAAGGCCGCCCAATGCAGCGCGACCAGCACCCCCGTTGCACCGATTCGCCACCGGTCGGGCCCTTGAATCGCGCGCAACTTTCCACGCGCCAGTAGCCATGCGCTCAAGGCGCCCGCACCAATCAAGCAGCGCCAGAACACCAGCGGCAACGCTGGTAGTTCGATCAATTTCCCCAAGATGCCGGTGAAGCCGAAGACCAGCACCGTAGCGTGCAGCATGAGCTGTGGGTGCTTCATTTATTCAGCCGAAAGCCGCACGAAACGCTGGCCACCAGAGCGCCCTGCCGCATCGCGCCAAACCAAGGTCAGCACACCCGAAGGCCAGTCCGTTAGGTTGATTGACTGGGCAAGGCCGGAAACCAGCGCCCGCGAAGACGACCAGATCAGGCGTCCCGCGGCATCGTAGGCTGCAAGTGTGATGTCCGGCCGATCTACGGCGATGTGTAGCACGTCATGTGCTGGATTGGGATAAAGCGAGAGCGAAAGAGACGGTTCGCCGGAAAAATTCCAGACACCGGTCCCCGTATCGCCGATCACCACAACCGGCATCGATGT
This sequence comes from uncultured Flavobacteriales bacterium, assembly GCA_937890245.1. GTDB lineage: Bacteria > Bacteroidota > Bacteroidia > Flavobacteriales_D > Sanyastnellaceae > UBA8752. The sequence continues at coordinate 314 of CALACF010000390.1, read as the reverse complement.
CTGGTCCGAACAAACGCCGTCGATGCTGAACGCCGTCAAGGTCACGGTATAGCTGCTGTCGCCCTCGAAGACGTGTTCAGGATCGGTCTCGTCCGAACCCGTGCCATCGCCAAATGACCAATACAGCCCAGAAAAGCCCTCGCTCAAGTTGGTGAACGCAAGCGGGCCTAAAGTAGAATCCCAGGGCGTTGTCGTAGAAAAATCAGCCAAAACCGGGGTAGATAAATCCTCGGTGGAGCGTGGCAAAATCGTGTAGTCGTCGAGCCACGGCATCGTATCATCGCGTTGGCCTCCGATGCCGGTGATGCCGAAAA
>CALACF010000389.1 GCA_937890245.1 uncultured Flavobacteriales bacterium | reverse complement strand
GGAACGGAGATTGTGTTGTCGCAGTCAGGCCTTTGGATTGATGAGGTTGCCGGTGACAGTGCTGTCTTTTCAGGGCTCTTAGCTGGAGAATACTTGATTGATGTGACCTTTGAAAACGGGTGCCAGAATAGTGAGCTGATTTTGGTTGTTCCGGCGCCGCCTGTTTGGGACCAGGTTATGCCTGCAGATACGGTGGTGGATTGCCACGACGTGCCGCTGCCTTTGGATGCGACGGCCAGTGATCCTTGTGATTCAGAGGCAATCGTGACATTTGAAGAGTCCGAGGCCGCCGGCGAATGTCCGCAAGAGCAATTGCTGACCCGCGTATGGACGGCCACGGACTGTGAGGGAAACAGCACCGAGCATGTGCAAGTGTTGACGGTGGTTGACACGTTTGCTCCGAGTTTTGTCGAGATGCTTCCGGCTGATATGGAGGCTCCCTGCGATGCCATTCCTGCAGCAGAAACCATGACAGCGACTGACCTTTGCGATGCTTCGCCGAGTGTGTCTTTCGTGGAGGAGATCATAGGAGATTGTCCTTCAACCTACCTCGTGCGCCGCACGTGGACCGCGCAAGACGCTTGTGGAAACGAGACGACCCACGTGCAGGACATTCAACTGGTAGACGATGTGTCGCCGGCGTTTGTCGAGGCTTTACCAGGCGACTTTGATATCTCATGCGATGCCAACCTCCCCGAGCCCGATGTGCTCACGGCCACTGACCAATGCGACAATGCACCACAAGTGGAGATGGTCGAGGTCACATCGGACGACGCCTGCGCAAACGACCGCACGGTGACCCGAACTTGGACGGCTTCGGACTGTGCTGGAAACACCACGGTTCACACCCAAGTGATTTCACTCTATGATGACATCGCACCTGTGATGCACGGCGACGAGATTGCCTTCTTGTCTTGTGATGAGTGGCCAGCAGACCCGACGTTTGAGAACTTGCAGGCTGCAGGCATCATCGATGCATCGGACAACTGTTCTTTAGACCACGTAGACATTGAGTTCACCGAGATGTCAGGCGGGTGCAACCATGACCACATCTTGCTCTACACACCTTATGATGCTTGTGGAAACCAAGGAGACAGCCACTACCAGATTGTTCAAATCGATGACGATGAGGCACCGGTCTTTACGAGTGTTCCTGCAGCCATCACCTTGGACTGTGCAGACGATATTGAGGCTTACTTGGAGATGGCCACGGCCGTTGACAATTGCGATGATGCGGTCAATATGACGTACATCGATGAGATCACCCCGACGGATTGTCCTGAGGAGTACACCATCACACGTTTGTTCCGCGCAGAGGATTGCGGTTACAACTCGGCCATTGCCACCCAGATTATTACAGTGGACGACTCTACGGAACCGTCTCTGACTTTGACGGCTCCATTAGACGCGCAGATTAGCGGTTGCTATGCTTCGGCAGATATGTCTGAAACTGCGAACGGCTCGGTGAGCTGGGTTACGGCAGATGATTGCGGCGAGGTTTCAGTGAGCTACACTGTCAGCGACGACGCTACGTTTGACTGCGACTTCGGAAGCGAGGGCAGCCACACGGTGGTTCGTACCTTCACGGTGACGGCGATGGATTGCGCTGGCAACAGCACCACTGCAAGCACTACGCAAACGATCACCATCACGGACGACGAGGCCCCAACGGTCCTCTTTGACTGTCCTATTCCTGTGACGGTCTACCTCGACGAGGACTGCGCGGCTGATGCCGTTGCAGAGAACAGCTTGAACGACGGCTCCGGTATGGGCGCTGTTGCTGATGACAATTGTGACTCGGACGTTTACACGACGACCAGCATCATTTCGGAGACGGACACCTACTTGGGTGCTGTGGACGGCGTGGGTTCATACGAGACGGCACGTACTTACGAGATCGTTGCCTATGACAACTGTGGAAACAGCACGACTGCTGAATGTACGCAGACGATCAGTGTACTGGATACCATTTCACCTGAAGTGGACTTGAGCCATGGAGCAGACATCGACTTGTACGTTGATGAGAACGGTTATGTCGATACGACACCGTTTGGATTGGCCACTGGAGCGGAAATGAACGCCACAGACAACTGTTCTGGATCGACTTCAGATGCAACGGGAGCTGACCTGCTCCAATTGGTTGGAGGCATCATCATCACAGAGCTTGCCGACCCCAACAGCAACGACGCTGCCCGTTTTGTGGAAATCCACAACTCGAGCAGTGCAGATCAGGATATGAGCGGATATTCGCTCGTCCGTTGGACCAATGCCTACATAGACATATCGTCCAACGTCATCGATTTGAGCTCGCTTGGAACGCTTTCATCTGGCGAGTTTGCAATCATTGCTGCACGGAGCGACTTTACAGACTTCTACGGCTTTGCCGCCGACATCGTGGCTGGCACGGGAGGACCTGCTGATAGCAACGGTGATGACCAGGTAGCCATCATGGATGGCGGCGGGAACATCGTCGACATCTTCGGTGTGATCGGCGAGGACGGCTCGAATACGTGCCATGAGTTTGAGGACGGACGCGCCGAGCGCGCCGCGTCGAATGTGGCGCCAAACGGCGGCGCGTGGGACGAGGCCGGTTGGAATGTTTGGTCTGATTATTCGAACGCAAGCGGGTGTACGAACCACTCTTCAAACGACACGCAGGAAACGGCCGATATGGACCCAGGTTCATGGATCGGTGCTGAGGCAACCATTGCCTTAATCACCAGCATTTCGTACAGTGATGAGATCACCGACGAGAACGGTGCTTGCTGCTACACTATCGAGCGCACGTGGTCAGCTACAGCTACAGACAACAACGGAAACAGCACGACTGTAACAAGCTTGCAAACGATCAATGTCATCGATGCAATCGCTCCGACCATCACAGCGGATGCGACGGGTTCTGTTGCTTGTGACTACTTCGGATATGACTTGACTGCAGGTGGTACAACGGTGATTGCCGGCACCAGCTTTGAAGAACCTTCTTCAGGTGGCCAATACGCGGACACCGGCGATGCTTCTGTGGACCACGCGCTCTCTAACAACCCAGGTGAATCTGATGTGAACTTCACGTCAACGGGCGGAGAGATTGGATTCTCAGCGGAGTACATCTCATCAGGCAGTGTTGGTTTGACCGACGGCGATTTCTTCGGTACTGCGAGCTACACGGGTGATGTGGGAGCGTTTACCGACGGCGGCCAAGGCTACCAGATGTCTGATGTGGATGGCACTGTGGTGCTGACCTTTGATGCGGTCGATGTGAGCATGGGCGGCGTCAATTTCTCGATGGATCTTTTTGTGAACAGCACTGGTTGGGAAGCGGATGACTTCATCACGATCACTTTGCAAACAGGCGACGGAGACATTGAAGTCCTGAATACGGCTGGTGAAGACATCGACAACCTCGGCCTCGAAGGCCAGTGGAACGGATTGTCTGCTGATCTCAGCGAGTACGAGACAGCCACACTTGTGGTCGCCTTCTCGTCCAACTCAGGCAGCGAAGTGATTTATCTCGACAACATTTCGTTTGCTCAGGGCAGCGATCCATTGGCCGACTTAATGGCCGAAGGTTTCGTTAGCTTCTCTGACAACTGTGTGATGGGCGCCACTTCAGCTTCGATTGTATTGACCGACGCGTCATGCCAAGGAAGCTACGAGGTGAGCTACTCAGCTATGGATGAGTGCGGCAACACGAGCAACTTC
>CALACF010000388.1 GCA_937890245.1 uncultured Flavobacteriales bacterium | reverse complement strand
TGAAAAGGTAGGCGTAGAGCTGGTAGCCGCGTGTGAACGGCCCCTGATCTCGGGACATGTGGGCCGTGCAGGCTGGGATGAGGTGGGGCCGGTGCCTCCGCACGTAATGATACTCTCCGTTGGCTTGCTTCTTCCACTCGGAGCGGATGCGGTGCTTCTTGGCTTCCCCGATGAAATGGGAGTCGGGAAGACGGCGGTGCTTTCTGATGTCGTTTTTGGGGACCCAGCCGTCAAAGTCGCCGAGGGGGAGGTTGTGGAACTTGAGGAACTCGATGGCGGCGACGCCTGACAAGACTAAGGCCCCCTGGTTAAGAGACCCTGTGTCACACCCGAAATGCGCTGAAAACTCTTTCTTCACCGCGCCAATGTCGCATTTGATAACGCGGACTATAGGTGCATTTTTATTCCAGGAGAGGTTGGCTTTCACGCAGATACCTTGGGGTAGGGTATCGGCAAATGCAAATACTTTTCTTAGAAACTGATCAAAATCTTAACCTCCACGAAAAAACAGGGCTAAAATCGCTGGTTTTCGACACCCCAGCGCTCGTCACGTGCCTGGCCAGCATCGTACCGTTGCCTGAGAACAACCCTCTCTCCGTCAAAAGCGACCCGTTGGCATCGTTGACCGAGAGCGTGTAAGAGACACGGACAACGAACGGCGAGAGGAAGTCGACACCGTCAATAGCCTTGGTCGTCAGGGCGTTGTCCAGGGTCACGGCAGACTCCAGGGCCACGTCGGTCACTGCGGCGGCCGTAGTGCCTGTCCCGACACCGAACTTGCGGCACACGTAGTCTTCGATGGGAGACCTGAAGCCAAAGCAGAAGGCCATGAGCTGACGGCCCTGGTCGAGGAAGAGGTTTTTTCCGAGGGGGATCTCGTGGTTCTCGATGCCCCAACCGGCCGGTGTGCGACCAGGAGTAGGTTTGATCCAGCCGTAGTCGATAGCGCGCTGAGGAGAAACTGCTTTTCCCTCAGCGTCTACAATACCTGAAACTGTGACATAACCGGCTGGTCGCTTCATTTCGCGTCTTTTTTGCCAATGAGAGCGCTGGCGAACGACGGGAACTCGCCATTGTTTACTTTTTCAACAAGAGATTCCCCGAACTTTCCACGGCCAAAGCCTTGTCCGGGTGCGTTCCGCAATCGTTTTTCTCTCTCGTCTCTTTTCCGTAGTCGAAGCTCAGTATCGCTCGGGGGATAAACCTTCTTCTTTCCGCGATACTTGTCGTTTCGGCCCCGAGTCGGGGTACCAATAAGATGCCCTGGAATGGCGACTTCTCGATCATCGGGTGGGTTGCTTCGCTCGAATTCCTCCCACTCTGCGTCCAGCATATCCTGGTCCAGGGTCCCGTGGTCATTGACGCGGTTCTCGAAGTCTGAGGCTTTCTCGCGCCCGCTGGTATTCCAACGAGCATTCGTGGGGCGGTGGTACCGGCGAGGTGACTCCTGGACAGGTTCGCCTAGCGCAGCAGCGACCAGCTCTGCCGCAGACTCGCCGAAGTTCCCAAGGCCGAAGCCGCCGCTGCGCGATGCTGAGTGCCCCTTTTGATCGGGGAGTGGCGAGGGCGGGAAGCCGAAGCTACGCAGGTCGATTTCGTAGCCCACGTCTTCGGCGTCCATGAAGTAGGCGTGCAACTCCTCCGACATCTTGGCCCACCCCTTAGCGAGTTCTGCTGGGTCAGTAATACCGGCTTCGCGTTGTTCCTCCTCCCACGTCGCCTTCATGGCGTCATAAGACGCTCCGAAAGCGTTTTCACGGTCGATGGGTGAGGCCATCTCCTGGACAGGCTCAGCAAGACCAGCCGAAATTGACGATTCCATCTCGGAATCGGTGAGAAAGTGCTCCTTGAGCTGGCCCTTCATGGTCTCCCACTGTGTTCCGATTGCGGCCGCGTCGAGACCCTCGGACTTTTTTTCGTCTACGAAGGATTCTTCCATGGTCGGAAGCGCCTTTTCGTACGCGGCCAGCTTTTGCTCGTCGGTGGGCTTGCTCATGGTCGAACGGAGGAGGTTACGTCGTCAACACGGCGAGTTTGTTTACGTCGGTCGGGTAGTAACGGTCAATTTGCAGAGAGAACAGGATCTTCGCGTGCTCTGTGCCTGATGTCTGGTCCGCGTCTGAGAACTTGAGGGACTTGATCCAGCACCCTTCAAGGTGGTAGAGGGCGCCAACCTTGAGCGTGTTCTCCCCCGGCCCGGTATTCGACTTTTTCAGGTCAGCTATCTGCTGAGTCATGTTCGGGATGAGCCAGCGGAACTCACCGGTTGTCTTGACGGCGGAAGCGGCGCCGACGCCACCTGTGCGCTCGTTGGCGACCAGTGAGTGCCATTTCTCCAGAGCCTCGGCCGTTTTCTGAGAGAATGCGTAGCGCGCCGTGATCTCGATGGACGACATGGCGGCATCGCCACCGATGGCATTGTTGGTCTGCTGGAGGTACTTGACCGGGATGGTTTCACGCTCACGAGTCGGGAACGGGAACTTCTCAACCGTAAACTCCACGGTGTCTCTCCAGCCCAGACCGACCGCCTTAGGCATGACGATGGTGAACTTGAATAGGTCAGCCCGCTGTAGATCAAACAGAGGAGTTAGCGCGAATGGGTTTTTGTAATGAACTCTGCTCATATTCTTATGTTGTCAGGTTATTCAACGATGCGCCGGACTCCCTGACGACCGCATTGATGAAGATGCGCTCGACGGTGTCCACTGGCACCAGGTAGAGGTCCACATTTACTTCACGACGATTCCTGGAGTCGGCGTTGTTGTTCGTCTCGTCGATAACCAGGTTGTATTCTTCCATGCCACGCTGAGTGCGAACCTGGTCCAGTTCGCTCGTCAGCGCCAACTTCAGGTCGAGCAGCAGCTCCGCGTCGTTCGGATCAAACACAAACTGTCGGCTGATGATGGCCATGGCCTTCACGATGTAGTTGACCAGGTGGACGCTGTGAACAGCCGTGAGCTTGCTTTCGGCGCGCTGGGATGTCCGTTCGCCAAACACCATGATTCGTCCGCGCTGGAGCAGGATCGGGTTGACACTGTTGCCGTCGCCGTACATCGCCGCCTTCGTCTCCGGGCTGACTGTCTCGAACTCGACGGACAAAGCCTCGGGAATCAGCCCGCGAGTCTCACCCGCAGCTGCGAACCACGGCCTGTCATTGTCGAAGGTGGTGGCAAATGCCCGCATGGCGCCAATGGATGGCGGCAGCGCCTTGGTCACATTCGCGTCGTTGGCGAAGCGGTTAACAGTGGTGAACCAGTTCCAGTAGAATGCGAGGTTGGGCGAGTCGATCTTGCCGTTGGCTGCGTAGATTCCTTCGCCGTTGTGCCAGTCAGTGGCCGCACGAGCGTTAAGGCCCTTAGGAATGTCCGCGAGGCCGAGCGAATTGACGCTGTTGGCCACCAGGGCAATTTCCTGGGCCACGGCAATGGGCAGGTTGTCCATCGGGGCACAGATGGTATCCACGATGAAGTTCTCAGTCTTGAACGCTTTCAAGCCCGTGTACAGATCAGTTGTAGGGTCGATGCCGCCCACGAACTCGGATGCCCCAGCATTGGCGCCATTGGCGCCGAATCGGAAGCTTCCGTTGGCCCCGACAGACCCGCCGTTGTTGATGTTGTCAACGGGCATCATCTTGGGCGTAGTCGAGGCAGTGAGAGCTGCGTTCCAGGCATTGACCGTATTTGCCGGGTGCGCCACGACGCTGGCCGCTGAAACGACAATGTAGCCAGACAAGCCGTTGATACGGGTCGTGTAGTAATTCGTCGACGCCGCAGATTCCGACAGATTGTCGAACGTTTCCACCAAAGCCGCATTTTCGTAAACTTCCAGCTTCTTGGTTCCCGGCTTGCTACCAGGGCTAATGCCGACGTGCAGCCCGGTGGCCGCTGTCGTGCCGTTCGCCCATGTGCCGGGAGTAGCCGCCTCCATGAAGAGTGCGTCGATGGCGGTGGATGCCAGGTGCATGGCCCCTGCGGTGTAGCTGTCCTGAAGGGAAAGCTGCTTGTAACCGAACTCAGCCACGTCTGCTGGCTCGAAAACCAGCGTGACGGGTGTCGTGGCCTGGATCTCTTTGATCCTGATCTCGTGAGTCGTGGCCTTGTTGGTCTGCGTAATTTTGTATACGTTACCAACTGCGACTGATGACACTGGGCCGGTGATCGTGGCGCGGTAGGCATTCTTGCTTCCCGAGATGAGCCCAGCGGCTGATATTTCAGTGTAGGTGTAGCCGGACAGCTTCGACTCAGCCACGTTGATTGCGCCTGGGCAGTAGGAGAACGACACGTTGGCCGCCGCGTAGGTTGCCGACAACGACGGGTAGTCCTCTGGGTTGGTGGCGCCGTCTGGCGGCTCTTCGAGCACGAAGCGGTCCGAGGCAGTGGAGACGACACGAGCGTTGACGGTGCTCGCCTTGCCCGCTTCTTTGATCGTGACGTACATGCGAGCCAGGGAATCAGACGGATCGCACAAGTTCGCGTTGGCCGGGTCAAGCTGGGCGCCTTTGCTCGTGTAGACCGTGTACGATCCGGCGTCGCCGGAACCGTTGACATCGGCCACGTCCTCGGCCTCGTCGCCGACGCGCACGATAACCGTGCCGTCCGTAAGGTCCGAGAGGATCGCGGCTGCGTCAGCCAAATAGTGCGTGGCTGACACAGGCTCGCCGAACAAACGGCGAAATTCTTTGAGTGAGCGGACAGCAGTCGGGACGTTGAGCGGCCCCTTGGTGGCGACACCGATGAGGCCGGGACGGTATTGACTCTGTACGGGAGTCGTGAAGCTCTGGTCAACTACTGTGGTGAAGACACCTGGAAAAGTTTTTTGCGCCATGGGAGTTCAGGTTTTGATTTAACTACAGTCAGCTGATGATTCGGTCTCGTTGCGATGCATCAGCCATTGTCTACAAATTTCAGTCACTCTAACTACTCACCATAGCCAGGCGCCGCATCTTTCCGTGCTCACGGCAGAACTTTC
>CALACF010000387.1 GCA_937890245.1 uncultured Flavobacteriales bacterium | reverse complement strand
GGCCACATCGCGGGCTAGCGTGCTTTTCCCAGAGGAGCTCGGCCCGTCGACCGCGATTTTAATGCGCTTCATGGCGAGGACGTCGGACTGTTTATCAGGCAGGAGGGTGGCGGTGAGTTCCATGGTATTGACGGTGCAATATAGGAGTCACCGACCGCGCAATTGCGTCCGAATCGCGATGTGATTTGAGGGACCCGCCGCGTGGTATGTAGCGCGTCCATATTCAAAGACAAATCGCTTGGTTTGATAGCCAAATCCCCACGAGAATCCTGCCGTTCCAGGTGCGCCTGCAAGTTTCAATTCACTGCGCCGGCGGTGGTCGTATCCCACGCGAAAATGCAAATTTTTACTGAAAGCGATCTCCGTTCCAAGCCGCAAATGCCGCATCGCCCGGTCGCCGGTGGCCCAGGTGGAATTGGCCAATGTATCGCCTGTCAGCGGGTCGATCGCGTCGTCGTAAATCCCAGCCGGGCTCAAATCCCAGGTCTGCAAATTTTCGTACACCGCGTGCAAAATGAAAGGTGCCTTTTCAAAACCCTTGGACAATGCCAACCGCGCATCGGCCGCAAAGCGCCCCGAGGCCACGGTCCCATCCCCTGAAGAAGACGCTCCCCACGGGCGTACCGAAGCAGTTACGCGCAATTTTCGCGCGCGGTCCACGCGCGACAAGGCCAGCTCAGTTTGCGCAAACAACAAACTCCGGCTGTACAGGAACGATTGCCCCAGCGCCAAATTCACACCCACCGTCCAAATGCTGTCCACCGCGTACGTGGCGCCGCTGACCCAGGCCACTTCGCCGCCTGAGAATTGGCCTAAAGATGCACCGGCTGTGGATGTTTCGTCAAAGGATCCCATCGACAAGTAGCGAATGCCTGTTTGCAGACTCAAGCCCGTGCCCTCTATGTAATAGGCCGCCATTGCGCTGCCCAGTGAAATGCCGGCGAAGTAGTCGACAAAGGCCAAATGAATCTGGTTGGCGTGCGTCGAATCCAGGAGGACGCCAGCGCCCAGAACGTCTCCAAGTTCGGCGTTCATCGTGGCTTCCATCGCCCCGCCTGCACCTGCGTTGCGCGCGCCCACCTCAAAGTCGAGCACTGCTGGCCGCGGCACAAAATCCACTTGCGCTGTTAAACCGCCCGACAAGCTTGCCAAACAGACTCCCAGCACCGTCATGGCCCACGTTGCCCGCAACTTCATCGTCCGGCCTTCACGTTGAGCAAGGCGTAATCCACCACGTCCATCATTTCTTTCACGTATCGGAAACGCATGCCTTTCAGATATCGTGCGTCGATTTCCTCGATATTTTTTCGATTGGACTCGGCGAGCAGGATTTCCTTGATGCCAGCGCGTCGCGCGGCGAGAATTTTTTCCTTCACGCCGCCCACCGGAAGCACCTGCCCGCGGAGCGTGATTTCGCCCGTCATTGCCAGGTATTTCCGCACCTTGCGGCCGGTGAACGCCGAGGCGAGGGCCGTCAGCATCGTCACGCCAGCGGAAGGCCCGTCTTTGGGAATCGCGCCAGCCGGCACGTGGATGTGGATGTCGCGCTTTTCGAAATCAGTCGGTTTCAAACCGACGCCTCCGGCATGCGCGCGTAAATAGGCCAAGGCGATTACCGCGCTCTCCTTCATTACGTCGCCGAGATTGCCTGTGAGCGTCAGCTTGCCTTTGCCAGCGGTAATCAAAGCTTCGATAAATAAAATATCCCCGCCGGTCGGTGTCCACGCAAGTCCGGTCACCACGCCCGCCACGTCGTTGCCTTCATAGCGATCCTTCTCGTAGGAAGGGCCGAGGATGTCGATGAGCGTCTCGGGCTTGACCGCCAGGTCATGCGCCTCTTCCAGTGCAATCTCCTTCGCGCGGTTGCGCACGAGTTTGGCGATCCGCTTGTCCAGCCCGCGCACCCCGCTTTCATTCGTGTACTCTGAGCAGAGTTTTTCGAGCGTGTTCACCGGGATCTTGATGTGCTTTGCCTTCAGTCCAGTCTCCTTAATGTGCTTGGGGATCAGGTGCCTGCGTGCAATTTGGACCTTCTCCTCGACCGTGTATCCCGTCACCTCGATGATCTCCATCCGGTCCCTTAATGCCGGTTGGATCGATGACAATGAGTTGCAGGTTGCCACGAACATGACCTTGCTCAAGTCGTAATCCTGTTC
>CALACF010000386.1 GCA_937890245.1 uncultured Flavobacteriales bacterium | reverse complement strand
TTTGTGCAAGCTCGCTTCATTGGCCTACACGAAGGGGTTTTACTATATGCCCAGGATCGATCGCGATCTGCTGTTGACATATAAGGATGACCTGATTGTGACAACCGGCGGGCTGTTCAGCGAGGTTCCGAATCTGCTGCTGAACGTCGGCGAACGCCAGGCGGAATTGGCATTTGAGTGGTTCCACGAACATTTCGGGAAGAACTTTTACGCCGAACTGAACCGACACGGGCTCGAAGAAGAGGATGTGGTCAACCGCTTCCTGCTGTCCATGTGTGAGAAGCACCGTGTGAAATTCATCGCGGCGAACAACACGTATTACACAACGCGCGAGGAAGCGGACGCCCACGACATTTTGCTTTGCGTCAAGGACGCAGCGAACGTATCTCAACCCAAGCGCTACATCGGCCGGCGGGGTCGAGAATTCCGCTACGGCATGCCAAACGATAGTTTCTACTTCAAGACGGCCCAGGAGATGCACGCCTTGTTTGCGGATCTCCCGCAGGCCTTCGCGACGGTCGCAGAAATCGTCGACAGCTGCGAATCCTATGTGCTCGAGCGCGATGTCCTGCTCCCCGCATTCGACATCCCCGAGCAGTTCAAGGACCCGCTCGACAAACAAGACGGCGGCAAGCGTGGTGAAAATGCTTACCTCAGGCATCTGACCTTTGAAGGGGCACAGAAGCGGTACGGCGAGCTGACCATCGAAATTCGAGACCGCCTCGATTTCGAGCTGGGCACCATCGAGCGAACGGGCTATCCGGGCTACTTCCTGATCGTCTGGGACTTCATTGCCGAGGCGCGCAGGATGGGCGTTAGCGTTGGTCCGGGGCGGGGTTCTGCGGCCGGTTCGGCAGTTGCGTATTGCACGTGGATCACGAACATCGACCCGATCAAGTACGACCTGCTGTTCGAGCGATTCCTCAATCCTGACCGCGTGTCGATGCCCGATATCGACATCGACTTCGACGACGAGGGGCGCCAAAGCGTCATCGACTACGTCATCAATAAGTACGGCGCGAACAAGGTTGCCCAGATCATCACCTATGGCTCGATGGCTGCCAAAAGTGCCTTGCGCGACACAGCGAGAGTGCTCGAACTCCCATTGGCAGATGCGGATCGGATCGCCAAGCAGATGCCAGACATCAAGTTGGCCAAGCTCTTCAAACTCTCCGACAAGGAGCTCAAGGAAAGTCTTCGCGGCCAAGAGGGGCTCGACATGGCCAACGCCATCAAGGCCATCCATGACAGCGAGGGGCTCGAGGGCGATGTCGTCCGCAAGGCGCGCATGATCGAAGGATCGCTCCGCAACACGGGCATCCACGCCTGTGGCGTCATCATCACGCCGGGCGACATCACGGATTATGTACCGATTGCCACGGCCAAGGATTCCACAATGGCCTGCACCCAGTTCGACAACTCAGTTGCTGAGGACGCGGGGCTGCTCAAGATGGACTTCTTGGGCCTGCGGACGCTAACCATTATCAAGGACGCCGTGCGCCTGGTGAAAAAGCGCCACGGCATCGAGCTTGATCCGGACACCTTCCCGCTCGACGATGAGAAAACCTACGGGCTCTTCCAACGCGCTGAAACCGTCGGGATATTCCAATACGAGTCTGCTGGGATGCAGCGATACCTCAAGGACCTGGCGCCTACGGTGTTTGCGGATTTGATTGCCATGAACGCCTTGTACCGCCCTGGGCCTCTCGAATACATCCCGTCGTTCGTGCGCCGGAAGCACGGCACCGAGGCGGTCGTGTACGATTTGGACGCCTGCGAGGAGTACCTCGGCGAGACGTATGGCATCACCGTCTACCAGGAGCAGGTCATGCTCTTGAGCCAGAAGCTCGCTGGTTTTACAAAGGGCGAGGCCGACAATCTCCGAAAGGCGATGGGCAAGAAGAAGGCCGATCTCATCGCGCAGATGAAGCCCAAGTTCATGGAGGGCGGCGGCGCCAAAGGCCACGACACCACGGTGCTCGAGAAGATATGGAAGGACTGGGAGGCCTTTGCTTCGTACGCATTCAACAAGTCGCATTCGACTTGCTACGCGTGGATTGCCTACCAAACAGCTTATCTGAAGGCCAATTACGCCCCT
>CALACF010000385.1 GCA_937890245.1 uncultured Flavobacteriales bacterium | reverse complement strand
TAAAGCGGTGTATTCTCCCCTCCATTCTCAGTGGTCCGGATGATGTACGCCGTTTCGAGCCGATTGAATTCCTGGCCCGATATGCCATCAAGCATGAGCCACGCCCCGGCCAGGTCAACCTCCAAGGTTGCCGTGTTCTGATTCACCTCCAATACGATTTCATCGGCTGGCAAATTGGGAAAGTCGCCGCCGAGGAACATGTATGTCAGCTCCAAAGGGCCTTGAACTGAACTGCTCACACTCAAGGTCATCTTGCCGGACTTCAATCGAATCCGTCGAAGATTTGTACCGGGAACTGCAATTTTCAACTCGTCGCTTTCTTCCCAAATAACGGTGTTCGGCGCGACCGGGATGGGCCCACCGCCAAATGGCAATGTAAATGTATCGGTCCACGTCGTGTCCAAGAAGTCCAGCTGACCGCCGACCCCAAATTCGGCTACAGTCTGCTCAAATTCAACACGCAACAAACCGTCATCGGGAGCCCACATTGTATCAGGCAGCAAGTCGCTCAAGTGCAAAGCATCATTCAAGACAACCACTTTGACCGGCGAGGACCATCGGGTCGGCTCACCGCAAGCGCTCAGGACCAGTATCAGCACAGCGGCAAGTCCAGCAATCCCTCCGTTTCTCATTTTTTCCATGGATTCAAGCACAGTACCAACGCCAAAGCGAGTGGAAAGGTCGCATGGTGCAGAAGCTGAGGCGGCGCCTCGAGCAAAAAGAAAACGGCAAAGACCACGACATACAGTCCGGCCAAACCACCGGCCAGCCTTCGAGCCGGCCGCCAAGGAAGCAGCAAGCCCGGGAAGGCCCAGAGCAAATTCAGGTTCATACGCGTGTCAGTATGCGCCGTTGCAAACCAAAGCCCAGCCATTAAAAGGCCCGCAACTCCTGCCACCCAAGGCAGTACAGCTGACAACCAACGGCGCCCCAACCAAGCCTCCACGCCCACCACCAGCAAGAGCAGCCACGCCAAAGCGACCGGCCAACCCGCCCGCTCACCGGTTGGCGGCAGCAAATGTGGCAGCAGCATTTCGCTCCGGCTCACCAATGGGCGTACTCCATTCGGGCCGATCAGCTCGGCTTCCGACAATTTGACAAACAGATGGTCGGGCAGGTATGCATCACCACAGGCCCCCAAGGCGGCATCTGCCGGCATCCCCAACACGACATCCATGCCGAAGCGAACAGCAGGCATGCGCCCCAAATTGGGCCACAGCAACTGCCGAAATGTCGAATCCGTGCGCACCGGGCATGGGATGTTCACTTCGTCTCGCAGCACCCCGCGCAGCACATCCAGGATGCGCGTGGAACAATTGTCATAGAAGAAGGTATACTTGTAGTCGCGGTTTTCCGGGCGGCTGTTCCACCGCAAGAATTCTGCGAGCTTGGCGATCTGTACCGGAGTCAAATCAAGACGCTGCGCTCGGATGCCGCGGCCCTCGACGAAGTATTGTCGCTCGAAATCGTGGTAGCGGGATGTCGACAAGGTGTAGATCAGTTCACCTCGAAGGAAGCGCGCGTAAAATCCATCGTTGAACTGAAAGGTGCCGTAGTTGAAGACGACGTCCACTGCTGGGGTCTGGGCCAGGTCCTGGATGCGGATAGCGCTGTGGCCGAAGACCGCGTACAATTCCTCTCCCGATTCACATGTCAAAACGCTAACGCGGGCAGCGTCGGTCCATTGAGCTCGCAAGATTGGCGAGAAGGAGGCAAGGAGCGACAGGCAGACAAGGAGAGGCTTCCAGTTGAACATAGGGTCTTGCTACTTTGTAAACTCTCCTATGAACGGTTTGGCCACTGGGCCGGCAAGCCACGTGACATCTGCTGCGTCGGTCCACACTTTAAGCACGCCACCTGGCGCGATTAAATGCACCGGACCGTTGTAGGCCAATGCGTCCTGGAGAACTTTGGCTACCGCAACTGCACCGCTTCCACAGCTCAAGGTCTCGCATTCCACACCCTTTTCAAAAGTGCGCATGGCGTGCCGCCCCTCACCGTCGGTTTCCCTAGATGC
>CALACF010000384.1 GCA_937890245.1 uncultured Flavobacteriales bacterium | reverse complement strand
GCGCTACGCATACGCTCATATTCTGGCTTCAGCACCTCGAGAAACAGGTTGATGTAGTAGCGCTTTTTTTCTGGGTTCCCAGCTGAGAGCCGGTCGATAATTTCCATGGTACAATGTGGAGCTTTCCTAGAGTTCAAATATATGGCAAGCACTTCATGCCCGTTGTGTCAGCCGTCGGATTTCCCCCATGAGCTGCTCAATTTTAAATGGCTTTGGAACAAATCCATCCATCCCCTGTCTGAGGTAATTGTCGGTTTCCTCGCGCAATACGCTGGCGGTCATTGCAATGATCAGGACTTTTGACTTTCTCGGGTCGTCAAGTTGCCGAATGGCTTGCGTTGCCTCTGTGCCGCTGAGTTCTGGCATATGAATGTCCATCAGCACCAAGTCGTAGTCTCCCTGTTCAATAGCCTCTACAGCCAGTCTTCCGTTTTCAGCCTTGCCGATGGTGACATCGGGCAGCTCCGCCATCAAAGTGTCCTCCGTTACAATGATGTTAAATGGGTTGTCCTCTGCAATCAATATTCGGAGCGCTCCGATTGCCTCCATTTCAACTTCGTCCTCAGCACCCATGTCCTGGATTTCTGGCACGCTCGCCGGCAATGCAAAACAAAATTTAGAACCTTCGCCCTCCACGCTTTCGACCCAAATTCGGCCGTTCTGCAGCTCGATAATTTGCTTGCTTATGGTGAGTCCCAGCCCGGTGCCGCCAAATTTCCGCGTCTTCAGCTGGTCGCCTTGGTTGAAGGACTCAAATACCTGTTCTTGCTTGTCTTCGGGGATGCCGATGCCCGTGTCCTCTACCTGGATTACGAGCCATTTTTTGACATCAGGGTCCAGCGCTTGGCTCCATTTTGGAAGGGTAGGGGGTGATGCCAATTTTGCACGCAGTGTTACTGTGCCCTCGAGGGTGAACTTCACAGCGTTGCCCAACAAATTAATGAGCACCTGGTTCAAGCGACTGGCATCACCATTCAAATGCGAGGGCAAAGACGCATCTGCCACGATTATGAGCTCGAGCCCTTTTTGTTCAGCGGGGATGCACATCACATTTTCCGCCACCTCAATGGCATCTGCCACATTGAATGGTTCGTTTGCGACCTCGAGCTTGCCAGCTTCAAGCTTGGAAAAGTCCAAGATATCGTTGACGATGTCGATCAGGTTGCTCGAGGCTGTGATGATGTTCCGCAGGTACTTCTTTGCCTTATCCGGCAGCTTTTCCTTGCCAGCCAAGTTGCTCATTCCCACGATGGCATTGAGCGGTGTTCGAATCTCGTGGCTCATATTCGAGAGGAAAACGGCCTTGTGGTTCAGTGCAATTTCCAGGTCAGCATTGGTTCGGATCAAGTCGCTTTGTCGCTGCTGCAATTGGAGTCGTTGGCGCGAAATCAGTGAGCTCTGTCGCCGTGATAGGCGGTATCGCGTCGTAATGAACACCCCGAAAACGATGAGCAAAACGATGATGATGCCCAGCAAGATTGAGCGTGATCGGGCCTGGGCCATCTCATTTTGTCGCATCACCATGCTCTGATGAATATCGAAATCGTAGACAGCCAAACTCAGGTCACGCGCCAATGCGGCGTCCAGAGAGTCGTTGCGCTGCTGTTCTATGAGCATTGCGCTCAGATTCAAATGGGCGGCAGCATGGTTGCCGACCGTTGCATAGGCCTGCGCCAGACAATCGAAGCAATCTTCGCGCGCCGTCAGCTGCGTGCCCCCTGAAAGTTCTTGCGCAATTTCAAGCCCTTCTTTGCAAACGAGTATTGCCTCATGACTTCTCGTCAAGTGGATCAATATCTGGCCTTCAAATGCGGCCAACAATGCACTGCGCCTTCCATTGTCCTCTGAATCATCAAGGATTCTTGCTTTCCGCGTCCATTCCAAGGCAGATTCATAATTC
>CALACF010000383.1 GCA_937890245.1 uncultured Flavobacteriales bacterium | reverse complement strand
GCTTACTCGCCATGATACCAGGTCATTGGACGCATTTCTAGTGATGTTCATTTCGGTAAGATACACAAAACATGGGCAAATATGCGTGAAACATGTTGCAAAACGTGGGCAAATTCACGCGAAACATGTCGCAAAACGTGGGCAAATGCCACGAGAGGCCCTAGCTCACCCAGAAAAGTTCGGCGAGCGCAACGTGCGTTTGCATGGCGCCGCCTTCGCCAAAGGCCACGACCGCTTTCTTGCCTTTGATTCGGATGACCTCGCCGGTTTGGGCGCTGGCCTTGAGCCGGACCGTGGAGCCGATGGCGATGCGCTCGACCTGCTGGGATTTGCGTTCCTTTTTTTTGGTTGGAGCGGCTTGAGCAGTGCCGGGTTTGCCACGTTTGCCCGCCTTTCCCGGTTTTCGCTCGGCCTTTCGTTCTTCCTTTCGCTCGGCCTTGCTGTGCTCGATGGCCAGATGTTGCGTGATGGATTCGAGCAGCTTGGCGTTCGGGGTTCCAGGTTTGAATCGTTCGATGAACTGCTCGAGCTTGCGCCCGCGGGCGGCCAAGCCGTGGAGTTCGGACAGATCGGATGCGAGCGCAAGCGAACGATCGGCAACCGACTCCAGGAGCAGCTCATGCTCGCGCCGGGACTTTTCGGCGGCGTGCTCCGCGCGAAGATGCTTGTCCGAGAGCTTTGACAGGCGTTGCTTTTCTTTTTGCACCGAGTTGATCAGTCCGTCGAGTTCCACCTTGCGACTGTCAAGCTTGCCTTTGGCCCGTGAAATCAAGGCCGCCGGGATCCCGTTCATCGAGGCTACCTCGAAGGTGAAGGAGGAGCCGGGGCCGCCGATGTCGAGGCGGTACAGAGGTTCGAGCGTGCGCGCGTCAAATCGCATGCAGCCGTTGGCCGCCGATTCGAGCGAAGCCGCGCGCTCCTTGATGTTGCCGTAATGCGTAGTGATCACCGCGAAGGCGCCGCGGTCGTGGAGTGCCTCGAAAAACACCTCGGCCAAGGCGCCGCCGAGCTCGGGGTCGGAGCCTGTGCCGAACTCGTCGAGCAGAAGAAGCGAGCGGGGACCGGCTATGTCGAGAAAACCGCGCATGCGCTGAAGGCGGGAGCTGTACGTTGAGAGTTGGTTTTCTATGCTTTGATGATCGCCAATGTCCACCAATAATTCCGAAAATATGCCGGTACAGCTGTCGGCGTCAGCCGGCACGAGCAGCCCGGACTGGACCATCACCTGCATGAGCCCCACCATCTTGAGTGCGATGGACTTGCCGCCGGCGTTCGGGCCCGAAATCACGAGCATACGCTGACCGGTATGGAGCGCCAGATCTTGCGCCACGGTGTCCACGTCGCGTGAAACATTGGCGAGCAACAGCAAAGGATGGCGAGCCGTTGTCCACTCCATGCGCAGGTCCTTGACCAGCCGCGGACGGGTCGCCTTCATTTCCAAGCCCAACCGTGCCCGCGCCCGCACCCCATCCAGCTCAATCAGCAGCTTGTTGTATCGGCGGATTTGTATCTGATGCTGCCGCAATCGCCCGGTCAGCCCTTGCAAGATCCGCACGATTTCTCGGCGCTCGTCGTTGATGAGCATCTCCAATTCGTGAAACAGCGGCCGGCATCCAGCCGGTTCAATAAAGGTCACCGAACCCGTCTTGGACGTGCCCCAAGGCGTGCCCTCAACCTGCCGTTTGAAACTCGATCGCACCGCTAGAACGCGTCGCCCGCCTACAAAACTCTCGAGTGTCGTGTCCAGGAGTCCTTTCTTTTGGCAATGCCGAAGCGCCTGCTCAAACTTCTTTTGCAAGGCGCGCCGCACCGGCCGAATTCTTCCCCGCAGATCGGCCAATTCCTCCGACGCATCGTCCCGAATCTTGCCCTCTTTGTCGAAAACCGCCTCGATCGCCACGACGACCTCGGCCTCATACACCGTGCCCTCGGCCAGTTTCCGAAGCTGCCCAAACAGCCCAAGTTGCGCGCCCCGCGCCGTTCCGCCTTCTCCGGCCGCGCTCGCCAGCCGCTTCAGCACCGCCCCCACAAGCCGCGTCGCCACCAACACCCGCATGCACCCCGCCTCGTCCAGCGCCGCCCCCGATACCTTCAGCCGTTTGAGCTCCCCGTTCAATTCCTCGTATTCCAATCTTGGGAAGGCCCAGCGCTCCGACAAAATCTGCTGGTACTCGTCTGCAGCGTCCAACGCCCCGGAAATCTTGACGCGATTGGTCCCCGGCTCCAAGCCCAACGCCCGCTCGCGCGCCGTCTCGCCCAAGCAATGCCCAGCCAGCCGTTCGCGCACTTGGTCGAACCCCAGATCTTCGAGCGCTTCAGCGCTCACAATCGCTTGTGCCTCAGAGCTGGCCATCGCGCAAGAATTTTTCTACGAGCGCCACCGCCTGCGCGGGACCATCTTCAAAGGCAAGCCAATGCACATTTGGCATCTTGTGAAACCACGTGAGCTGTCGCCGCGCAAATTGGCGGGTCGTTTCTTTAATGCGCTCGCTGGCCTCAGCCAATGAGAGCTCGCCGCGCAGATGCGCAAAGAGGGGAGGGTAGCCCACAGTCTGCAAGGCATTCAACTGTTCAAAGCCCTCGATTTCCATCAAAGCCCGCGCCTCCTCAAGCCATCCTGCTGCCAACATCTCCGTGGTTCGGGCGTTGATCCGCTCGTGCAATACGGCGCGTGGCGCCCCCAGCCCCAAGGTCAGCGTATCAAAGCCGCGCCGCACCGACCGTGACCAGCCCCCCGCGTCGTGATGCACCGCCTCTTGGGCGCTTTGGCGAAAGGAGCTGTACGTTTTTCCGCTCACGCGGATGACCTCCAGCGCCCGAATCACCCGGTGCTTGTTCTGTCGGTCAACCAGGCCGTAATGCTCTGGATCGAGCCGCTCCAACTCTGCCAAAAGGCCGTCAAAATTTTCTGCGTTCAGCGCTTCTCGCACGGCTTCCGAGGACGGCATCGGGTCAAAACCCTCATGCACGGCCTTCACATAAAGTCCAGATCCGCCTGCCATAACAGCCACGGGGCGCCCCGCTGGAAAATCAGCCCCAGCGCGTCCGCTCGCAAAAAATCCATCCAAAAATTCCACCGCCTCGCGCTCAAACTGGCCCGAGCTGTAGCGATCCTGCACCGACAAGAAGTCTACAAAGTGATGCGGAACGCATGCGCGCTCTGCAGCTGTGGGTTGGGCTGTGCCAATGGGAATTTCGCGATAAAACTGCCGGCTGTCCGAGGAAATAACCTCGGTCCCCAAGGCCTGTGCAACCGCAATGGCCGTGGCCGTTTTTCCAATCGCAGTGGGCCCCACCACAGTCACGAGCAGCGGCCGCTCACCTGAAGCTCGCACGCTCCTCTGCATGTTCAGTAGATTCCGTCCAGCTCATCGAGCGACGTAAAGTCCGGCCCGTCGCCCTCACCCGCGCCGCCAGCTTCACGCTCAGCCTCTTCGAGCAAAAACGCATCGATTTCTGGATCGCCCGTCAATACCGGCCCGTCGCCATCAGCTCCAGCTCTGCCCGAACCTCCAGCTCTAGCTCCACTTTCGTCCTCGAACAATTCGCCTCCCTTTGAGAATTGGCCTGGCGCCTCACCGGTCTCCGAGGTCAACCGCGGCAATTCCGACAAATCGACCTCATTCTCGCCAACGAGCTCCACAAAAAAGTTCCACATCCGCATGAAATCGTAGACGTACACGAGCCTATCGCCAGCCGCCGCAACCACATCCCGCAACGCCGTTGTGCGCATATTCGGGTAGGGCGTGCCGAAATCATCCGACCCCATATCCATCAAATGGTATTCCGCTCCTCTAGCCCATTCCCCATCGGCCACATAAAACGAAGCCATCTCGCCCTGCGCAAAGCCAAAGGCAAGGAGGATGCCCTTGTGCAGGTCCTCCAACGGGGCGTCCATCGCAATTTCGATGTCGCGAATAATAGTTCCTTCGTGGTCTATGATGACCTTGAATCGGTAGCAATTCATGTCCGAAAGTTACCGCTTGCAATCGGAGTGGCGTAGCTTCGCGGACTAATTTCGTTCCCGCAATTTTTCGAACCATGGACACGCGAATTCTTAAAATCCTGATCGCCGCCGCATCACTCGCCTATGCAGTCAAACTCTTCGTTGACGGTTACTGGGGCGCTGGAATTGGGATGGTCCTCCTGACCGCCGTGCTCGTCCTGGTTGCCATGCGCAGCATGCGGATGATCATGGTTTTCCTCAAAATGCGGCAGCAAAACGTAGCTGATGCGCAAAAGTGGATCGATCGCATCAGCCCGAACCGCCTATGGAAGCGTCAACGCGGATATTACCACTTCCTCAAGGGTTCCATGATGTTAGAGGCCAATTACGCCCTGGCCGAAACTGAATTGAAACTCGCGCTCTCCGAAGGTCTCAAGCAGGACCACGACAAGGCCGCCGTCAAGCTCAACTTGGCCGCCATCGCCGCCATGAAGAAGCGCCCAAAAATCGCGCTCATCCTCTTGGCCGAAGCCAAGCGCCTCGATAAAAAAGGTGTCCTCAAGCAGGACATCCGCACCATTGAGCAAAATATCAGAAACCCGCGCACCCAGATGCGCCGCCGCCGTTAAAGACCAGGATCCAGTTGGCTTTCCCAAGTCGGCAGCCGCTCGGTCTTCCCAAACGCAGCCCGTCTCCGAGCAATCGCCTGCAACTCGGCAAGCATCGTCAAGCTGATGTTCTGCGTCTCGTTCATCACCTGTTCAGCTTCGAGGCGTCCAGGCGCATTGCTTTTTCCCAAAGCCTGAATCGCGCTCTCCTGTCTATAGAGCGCCTCGTGTGCTTCCCTGGCAATCCGTTGAATCTTCGCGTCCTCAGCCGGGATCCGGTCTGCCAATTTCGCACTCCGCTCAATCACGTCCATCATCGAACTGCGAATCGCGCGCCTATAAGCATTCAGGTCAGCATTCAGGTCGGCATTCAGGTCAGCAGTAGGAGCCGGGGTTGGAGTGGAATATGGCATGGCGTTCGATTTGGGCGAGCCCAGCAAGCTAATTCACAGCTTGGCATAATCGGTCAACTAGCCCCAAACCTTCCAAACACCTCAAACCTTCACTCAGCCAAGAGTGCTGCCAAGGAAGTTTCGAGTCGGGAGACCGGGAGGAATTGGGCTTCCAAATTGGGAGCAAAAGGGATGGGGGTGTCGAGGCTGGCGACGCGGCAGACCGGTGCATCGAGCGAATGCCAACAC
>CALACF010000382.1 GCA_937890245.1 uncultured Flavobacteriales bacterium | reverse complement strand
GATCATATAGAAGTCCTCATCCTGCGCCCAGACATGCTGGCCGTAGTCCGTCCAAATCGCGATCCGCGAGGCGTCATAGCTTGAGTTTTGGCTCGTCTGCGTGAAGCCCGAAGAAAGGTCCCAGCGGAAACCATCGACGTGCAGGGTCTCGCGCCAGTAATCCATGACACGCTTGGTAAAGGCGCGGGTGTGCTCGCTTTCGTGGTTGTAGTCAAAGAAGAAGGCAAAGTTGTGCGGCGCCTCTACGTTGAAGAATGGATTGTCTTCAGAGGGCGCGCCGTCTTCCCACCACATGGTGATCTGCGGATTCGGCCAATCGCAATGGTTCATCACCATGTCGACAATCACGGCTATGCCCCGCGCATGGGCCGCGTCAATCAGGGATTGCAGCGCTTCTTTGGGGCCGTAATACTTGTCGACTGCGAAGTAGAAACTAGGGTTGTAGCCCCAGCTGATGTTGCCATTGAACTCGTTGACAGGCATGAGTTCGATCGCCGAAATGTTCAGTCCTTGCAAATAGTCCAACGTATCCTCGATCGCCGCAAACGTTCGCTCCTCCGTAAAATCACGGACCAGCAATTCATACACGACCAGGTTCTCCTGTTCGGGGCGCTGAAAATCGCCGTCCGTCCAATCAAAGTCCGGCTCCTCGATCGTAAAGACGCTGACAGGCTCGTGGTTGCCCGTCGCTTCGGGATAGCTCTGAAGGAATGGGTAGGTCGAATTGGGGATCCAGGGGTCGTTCCAGAAATCGAGCTGTAGGGTCGCGTATGGGTCGGCGTACCGAGCGTTGTCGGGCAGCACGTGGAACTGGTAGCGGTAGGGCATGGTGGCGTTCAGCCCGTCGAGCTGGATCCAGAACCGGTCGCTCGCCACATCGTGTTGCATCAAGTAATCCGCTTCTAAAGCCCAATTCGTCATGTCACCAACGAGCAACACGTGGGACTTCCCTGGAGCGAAGAGCTGTAAAATGACCGAGCCGTCCACCTGTATGGTTAGCCCGTCGAGGGTGCCGGACGGGGGCGAGGAAGTGGGCGAAGCGACGGGCAGCGTCTGAATAGCGATCTGGTCGTTCGGCGCCGCGCTGCCGTTGTTTGCCGTAAATACGAGTGAGAAATTGCCGGGATTTTCGGGACTGAAGTTCAATGGGAGCGAGATCGCGTCGAGGGCCTGAGCGAGGGTGTCCGTGCCGAGCGTCCAGGTCAAGTGGGCGGCCTCGGATGCCACGCCCATCATGGCGGTGCTTTCGCCGGCCACCATCAGCACGCTTTCCGCTTGGGGCGAGCTGATTACAGCCGAAAAGCTGCCGTCCGAAACGTCGAGAAACAGGTCACTTCCGTCCTCAGCGCGTCCGACCAAGCTGCCCGCACCATTGCGGAAAACCATCGCCAGCTGTTCAATGACCTCGCCACCGGGAATGGAGAAAAAGTCGTTGAGTGACAGGCCATTGAAGTCGTAGGACCATTGGTTATTGGCCTCAAAATCCATCGCCCAATCCGCATCGGTTGAAGCCCAAGGCGTAACGACATGCTGCCAATCCGAAGGCCCGCTGCTTGCCGAGGAGATGACGCCCGTGTGGATGTAGACCGGGATCTGTCCAAGCAGGGCGGCATTTCCTTCGGCGGCGTTATAGTGCAGGACGCACGGAACGTCAGGGTCGGGCAGGGGCGGATCAAACGAGACAACTTGAGCATGCGCAGATGTGAGCGCAAACAATGCCGTCGCCAGGGCAGACATGGCTGACAATGCAGAAATCTTCATTTTCGGAAGGTGTATAGTTGTGCGGGTTTGTGAAGGACGCCGTCTTGTTTTTCATCGAGCGGCACCAAATCCTCAAGACGCTTCATATTCTTGCGGAAGTTGCGCTTGTCGAGTTGCTTGTCAAGGACGACCTCGTGCAGACGCTGTAACTGCGTCAAGGTAAACTTCTTGGGGAGTAGTTCGAAGGCGATGGATTTGATGTTGAGCGCTTGTTTCAAGGCGTCAAAGGCCTCCATGACGATGCTGTTGTGGTCGAAGGCCAGCGTAGGCAGCTCATCGATAGGGCACCATTTTGCCTGTCCAGCGAACGAGGCGGGCGATGGCGTGAACTCCTCGACGGCCACCAAGCTGTAGTAACCGACCGTTACAACGCGGCGTTCGGGATTGGCGCGGAAAACGCGGAGCCACGCTTGGTCTTTGAGGCCGAAAACGCGGTCGGGGTTTCCGAAAGTTTTGAACTGCTTCAAATAAATGCCCTGGAGAGAGGTCAATTCGTTGAGCACGCGGCGGGCGCTTTCGTCAAGGTCCTCGTTGGTTCCCACCAGGTCTCCGGGGATGGCCATCTGCAGCTTCGACTCGTCAAAGTCCAAGCTTGGCGAGCCTTGGCGGATCAATAGCACGTTCAGCCGATCGCCGTCAAAGCCGAAAACGACGTTGTCAACAGAGAGGTCGAGGGGGTTAGAAACGGGAGATTTCTGCATCGATTTGTCGAAATAACTTCGGTAAAAGTGTGAAAAGTACACCAATACTATTGAATTGGCTTGAACCGATGTACTTGTCTACCTTGCACGCCCGATATGAGCCAGAACAAATCCATCAAACGCATTGGAGTGTTGACCAGTGGGGGCGATGCCCCAGGTATGAACGCCGCTATTCGTGCAGTCGTCCGATCTGCTGTGTTCCACGGAATTGAGGTCGTCGGCGTGTTCAAGGGCTACGAGGGTTTGATCGAAGGCGACTTCAAAAAGCTCCACGTTCGTTCGGTTGCTAAAATTCTCGCCCGCGGCGGAACCATTTTGAAAAGCGCGCGCTGCCTCGATTTTTTCGAACCCGCTGGCCGCACAAAAGCCGCCGAGAAAATAGCCCAGGCTGGACTCGATGCCTTGATTGTCATCGGGGGCAACGGCACCTTCCGGGGCGCGGATAAATTGGCATCGGAACACGGTATCCAAATCATCGGTCTGCCGGGGACGATCGACAACGACTTGAGCGGAACAGACTCGACCATCGGCTACGACACCGCAACCAATACGGTCGTTGAAGCGGTCGACAAAATCCGGGACACGGCATCAAGCCACAACCGCCTGTTTTTCGTCGAAGTGATGGGCCGAGACAGTGGCTTCATCGCCATCAGAACGGCCATTGCAACCGGCGCTATCGCAGTGATGACACCGGAAGCCCAAATGGAAATTGAGGAGCTGATCGAGATTTTGGACAAGGGGGCCAAGAGCCAAAAAGCTTCGAGCATCGTCATTGTCGCTGAGGGCGAAAAGCACGGAGGCGCCGTGGAAATCGCTCGCCTTGTCGAGGCGCAGTACAAACAATACGAAACCCGGGTCACCGTCCTGGGGCACATCCAGCGCGGTGGAGAGCCCAGCTGTTTTGACAGAGTATTGGCCAGCCGTTTGGGATTGGCCGCGGTCGAAGGTCTCATTGCAGGCCAGGGAGGCTCAATGGCTGGTATCGTCAACCGTCAAGTTGTATACACCCCATTCAGTGAGGCCTTGTCGAGCAAATCACCCTCACTCGACGAGAACCTTCGCGTCGCACAAATTCTTTCTATCTGACCTCTCAATGATTCTTGGTCGGACACCTTTCAACCCGCACAACACACAAACCTCACCATGAGTATCAAAGTAGCAATCAACGGATTCGGTCGCATAGGCCGCCTTTCTTTCCGTCAACTTCAACAGCGCGATGGCGTTGAAGTGGTGGCTATCAATGACTTGACCGACGTAGCCACCCTCGCCCACCTGCTTAAGTACGACAGCACCCAGGGGCGCTACCCCGGCAATGTGCGCGTAGAAGATGGAAAAATCGTGGTCGACGGCCGCGCCATTGCGGTGACGGCGGAACGCGATCCAGCCGCTCTGCCTTGGGGCGAACTCGGCATTGATGTCGTGGTTGAGTCGACCGGTGTATTCCGCGACACTGAAGGGGCCGGCAAGCACTTGACTGCAGGCGCCAAGAAGGTTGTTATTTCCGCACCGGCAAAGGGCGGCGTGAAAACTGTGGTACTCGGCGTAAACGACGAAGTCTTGTCCGACGATGACACCATTTTGTCCAATGCCTCTTGCACCACCAATTGCTTGGCACCCATGGCAAAGGTCCTCGACGACAACTTCGGTTTGGAGCAGGGCTTCATCACGACGATCCACGCCTACACTTCTGACCAGCGCCTGCTCGACGCGCCCCACAGCGATTTGCGCCGTGCCCGTTCTGCTGCCTTGAGTATGATCCCAACGTCCACCGGTGCTGCCGTTGCCGTGGGCCTCGTACTGCCCCAGCTCAACGGAAAGCTCGACGGCGTCTCAGTCCGTGTTCCCACACCAACCGGGTCCGTCACCGATTTGGTGGCTATGCTGTCTCGAGAAGTCACGGCTGAAGAGATCAACGCGGCCATGCGCGTCGCGGCCGAGGGGCCGATGAAGGGCATCCTCGAATACACTGAGGACCCCATTGTTTCGGCTGACATCATGGGCAGTAGCATGAGTTGCGTCCTCGACGCAGGTATGACCTCAGCTATGGGCAAAATGGTCAAGGTCTTTGGATGGTATGACAACGAAATGGGCTACAGTTCACGCGTTGCCGATTTGGTGATGCGTATCGGATAATTTGGGAACGATGAGAGCGCTCATTGCGGACAGTGGATCGACGAAATGTGATTGGATCCTGGTGGACGGGGAGGGGCGCGTATTGCGTAATTTCTCGACCATAGGCTTCAACCCATACTTCCATAATGCTGAGCGTATCATCTCCGAACTCTCTGTGGTTGCAGCGGTAGAGGAAATTTCCTCCGAGGTGACCCACATCTTTTTCTACGGTGCGGGTTCGTGTTCGGAGGCCATGTGCAGCATTGTTCGTGAGGGCCTGTCCCGTGTGTTTCTTGGCGCTGAAATCGCGGTGGACCACGATCTTGAAGGTGCCGCCTACAGTACTTACGCTGGCGAACCAGCCATCACGTGCATCATTGGCACCGGCTCGAATTCCTGCTATTTCGACGGCACGACCGTCTCGGAAGAAGTCCCTGCGCTGGCTTACATCTTGGGCGACGAGGCCTCGGGCAGTTATTTCGGAAAGAAGCTCCTCGCTGCACGGCTCTACAAGAAGCTACCTGCTGTCATGGCAGCAGCTTTCGATGCCGAATTTGGATTGGACAAAGACGATGTATTGGCCCGTGTTTACCGCCAGTCTGATGCCAATGTGTTCCTGGCTGGATTTATGCCTTTCATCGGGAAGTTCAAAGAAGAAGCCTTGGTGCAAGCCTGGTTGGCAGAGGGATTCGACGCTTTCATCGAGGTGCACGTCAAATGCTACGAAGGCTGGACCGAACGGCCGATTCATTTTGTGGGCAGCATCGGCCATTTCTTCGAGCGTGAGCTCCGCATGTCATTGGACCGACACGGCATGCGCTGCGGCCGGATCATCCGCAAGCCCATCGATGGCCTGGTCGCATACCATTTGGAACATGTGTTTCCAAAAATCGAAGGTGATGTCTGACGCTCCAATTCAAGCCTTGATTTTTGACATGGACGGCGTCCTACTCGACACCGCACATCACCATTTTGTTGCCTGGCAGCGATTGGCTGAAGAACTGGGCATCGACTTCTCTGTCCAGGACAACGAAAAGCTCAAAGGCCTCAGCCGCGTTGAAAGCCTTGAGCGCATTCTCACCCTGGGCGCTCTCACGCTCAACAATGACAAAAAGCTCCAGCTCATGGAGCGCAAGAACCGGTGGTACGTGGAGCTGATTGTCGACATGCAGCCCGAAGAGGTTCTGCCCGGCGTTCGCGCGTTCTTGCAAACTGCGCGCGAAGCCGGCCTGCGCATTGCTTTGGGCTCCTCAAGCCGCAACGCGGGGGCCATCTTAACGCGTTGCGAACTCGCACCCCTCTTTGACGCGGCCATCGATGGCAACCACGTCACCCACTCCAAACCGGACCCTGAGGTCTTCCTCAAAGGCGCGGCTGCACTCAACGTCGACCCTTCGCGCTGTGTCGTCTTCGAAGATGCACAAGCAGGCATCCAAGCCGCCCTCGCGGGCGGCTTCTTCGCCGTTGGCGTCGGCCTCCCTGAAAACCTGCCACGTGCCCAATTTGTCATCCCTGGCTTCGAAGGCCTCAGCCTCGAAACCATCTTCGAGGCGCTCACTCGCCCTACCACGTGAAGGCCCTGTTCGACATCGATCCCTGGCGCATCATCCAGCACGGGTTCGACCCGGCGCTCCAGGAGGCCGCCGAAAGCATGTTCGCGCTGGGCAATGGCCGGTTCGGCCACCGGGCCAACCACGAGGAGACCTACACTGGCGCCAGCCTTCAGGGACATTATGTAGGGGGCGTTTTTTACCCCGACAAGACCAAGGTTGGTTGGTGGAAAAACGGCTACCCTGCGTTCTTTGCCAAAGTCCTCAACGCCCCCAACTGGTCCAGCATCGACGTCAAAATAAACGGCGAACTGCTCGACCTTAACGTCCACCCACCCACTGCGTTTTATCGCGAGCTCGATATGAAGACGGGCCTGCTTACGCGCCGCTTTGAAGTCGAAGTCGGTGGCGCAAAAATTCGCGTCTGCTCCGAGCGATTTGTCAGCATGGCGGTGGCTGAATTGGCCTGCATCCGGTACAGCGTAGAGGCGCTAAACGCGTCCAAACCCAACATCAAGCCACAGCCAGACATCGAGCTCAAGCCAATCATCGATTGCAACGTGCGCAACGCGGACTCGAACTACGACGAGAAATTCTGGGACGTCTTGCACGAAGATCTTCGCACGACAACGGGAGCCATTGCTACACTTTGTTCCACCCGAAAAACCGATTTCGGCGTGGCCACAGCCATGGCATGCAATGAGGTTATTGACAACGCCAGCTCGACCACCGTCCTGACAAAGTCCGTCGCCATCGTTCGGGACCTTGACGAGGACCGCAGCCAGCTGCTCGAACTTGCTCGATTCAAGGCAAGTGCCGGCCTCGAACAAGGCTGGGAATCTCTGCTCGCGCAGCACGTGGAAGCTTGGTCAGAAATTTGGCGACAAGGCGATATCGAGATAGTGGGCGACGACCGTTCCCAGCAAGCCATCCGGTTCAACATTTTTCATCTCAACCAGACCTACCGTGGGGATGACCCGCGCCTGAACATCGGACCGAAGGGCTTTACAGGAGAGAAGTATGGCGGAGCGGCGTATTGGGACACCGAGGCGTATTGTTTGCCCTTTTTCCTCAACACCCACAAAGGCAGCATTGCGCGCCAGCTGCTGGTGTACAGGCGAAACCACCTTGAGGCGGCCATTGAAAATGCAGAAAAACTTGGATTCAGCGGCGGTGCGGCGCTCTATCCCATGGTCACCATGGACGGCCAGGAATGCCACAACGAGTGGGAAATCACCTTCGAGGAAATTCACCGCAACGGCGCGATGGTCTTTGCGATCTTCAACTACATCCGCCACACAGGTGACCACGGCTACCTCGCAGAGGGTGGCTACGAGGTCGTATTGGCCGTGGCGCGCTTTTGGGCACAGCGCGTGAATTGGTCTGAGAGCAAGCAAGCTTTCGTGATGTTGGGCGTCACCGGCCCCAACGAATACGAGAACAACGTCAACAACAATTGGTACACGAATTACCTGGCCAGCTGGTGTCTCAAGTACGCCCAAGAAGCACACGGCTGGATGCTTAAAAATGAGCCGGACATCCTTGCTGAGCTCGAGCAGACCTGGGCCTTCGATTCGGAGATAGAGCACAGCCATTGGCAGGCCATCACACAAGACATGTACTTCCCAAAGCTCGAAGGCACACGTGTCTTTCTGCAGCAGGAGGGCTACATGGACAAGGTCCAAATTCTCGCGGAAGAATTGCCCGAAGCCCAACGCCCGATCAATCAGCATTGGAGCTGGGACCGGATTTTGCGCTCGTCTTTGATGAAGCAGGCCGACGTGCTCCAGGGCTTGTACCTTTTCGAAGACGCATTCGACAGCGAGACACTCAAAGAAAACTTTGAGTTCCACGAGCCGCGCACCGTCCACGAAAGCAGCCTGAGTCCATGTGTTCACGCGGTACTTGCTGCCGCCATCAACAAGCCAGAAAAGGCCTACCAAATGTACTTGCGCACGGCACGTCTTGACCTTGATGACTACAACAAGGAAGTCCATGAGGGCCTGCACATCACATCGATGGCGGGCACTTGGATGGCTGTTGTAGAAGGGTTCGGAGGGCTTCGGGTGCGCAACGACATGCTACATCTATCACCGATTCTTCCGCAAGGTTGGACGCGTTACAGCTTCCACATTCAATTCCGTGGGCGATCGCTCCGCGTGGATGTGAGCCACGACGGCGCGACCGTCAAACGTGTGAAAGGTGATCCACTCCAGTTGATGCTGCTCAGTCAAGCCACAAGCTGTTGATTGCTCCCGGTGTGCCGCCGTGTTCAATGCTGCCCCCCCAACTCGCCCCGAGGCTATTGTCCCAAAGAGCATTGTAGAGCTCCATTGAAGGCCCAGCTCCGTCCGGCTCCGTTGGCCATTCACCGTGATCGGCATACGTCACCAAGTCGATGACCGACGAGTCCGGCGCCCGCAGCACGAGAGTTTCGCCGGAATTATTGATTCCGCCGCTCGACCATGTGTAGACCGGATATCCAAGCCCCGCATAGACCATGGAGTCGGGGCAGAGAATCAGAAAGTCGCCGGCTGTTAAAAGCGCGCCAGGCGGAAATGTAAAACTCAGCCCATCATTGAGCGTCCAGCCTTCAAGGGGGACTACGACATCGCCCGGATTGTGAAGTTCGAGGAACTCGTACTCGCTATCGGGGCCCTGTGACCCTGCGGGGTTGTAGTGAATTTCTGTCATGACGACCTGTGCCCAAGAAGAGGCGTCCGGCTCCTCAACCAAAAGGCACACCCGGCCAAAGTCGGCGAGCATCATCAGCAAATCCGTTCCGCCCACCACGCCGTCAAAGTCGAGGTCGGTGGCGCAGACATTGCACCCGGTGTAAAGGCAGGGTCCAGGTTCGAGATAGTTGCATGCACCCGAATCGGCGCACGCATCTGATTGGCCCAGCAAATCGGGGCCATGGAAACAGATTAAAAGGCCCCAAATCAGGGCGATAGGAAGGAAGGAATGCTTCATGGAAACAGCGTTTATTATTGATTGTTGCCGCAATCAACGCCACTGTTTCCCTGCTCCGACACGCGATGTGTGGGCGTACGTTTTTCCTTTGTAAACGTTCTTCGACCCTACAAATAATCGTTTGCCAAGTTCGCCAAAGCACTTCGTTCGCCCTTCTCCAAAGTCACATGCGCAAACATGGGTTGGCCTTTCAAGCGGTCGATTACATAGCTCAAGCCGTTTGACTGCTCGTCGAGGTAGGGCGTGTCAATCTGCTGCACGTCGCCCGTCAAGATGATCTTCGTGTTTTCTCCAGCCCGTGTAATGATCGTTTTGACCTCGTGGGGCGTCAGGTTTTGCGCCTCGTCAACGATGAAGATGACGTTCGACAAGCTGCGGCCACGGATGAAGGCGAGGGGGCATATTGTGATCCGCCCTTCGGCCTGCATTTCTTCGATGGCGAGAAATTTCCGCTCGTTCGATCCAAATTGGCTTTTGATGAAATTCAGATTGTCCCACAGCGGTTGCATGTAGGGATTCACTTTTTCATTTGCGTCGCCCGGCAAAAACCCAAGGTCCTTGTTGCTCATCGCTACAATGGGCCGGCCGAGGATGATTTGCTCATACTGTCCGCGCTGCTCCAGGGCTCCAGCCAAGGCGAGCAAGGTCTTGCCCGTGCCCGCAACGCCGCTCACAGTCACCAGGTTGATGTCCGGATTCATGATGGCGTGCATCGCGAAAGACTGCTCGGCGTTTTTGGGCTTGATGCCATAGGCGTACACCTTGTCAACCCGCTCAATGCTGCGTTTGTCCTCGTCATAAAAGCCCAACGCAGAGCCCGAACCGTTGCGAAGGATGTAGAAATGGTTGTTCAGCATTGAATCGCCCAAGGCAGAAATCTTGCGCGATTGTCCATTCACGTGCAACTTGCGAATCACATCTGCCTCGACGTTCTCGAGAAGTGTCTTGCCCGTGTACAAATGCTTATTCCCGGAAACTTTGCCCGTCAAAAAATCCTCTGCCGGCAAGTTCAAGGCCTTTGCCTTCAAACGGAGGTTGATGTCCTTGGAAACGAGAACGACCTTGTGTTTGGGCTCATCAGCCTGCAACTTCATTGCCGCATTGAGGATCTTGTGGTCGTTTGATTTTTTGTCGAAGACCTTTTCGGCGTCCTGTGTTGCATCCACGCCGGCACCACCATGAGCCAGCACAATCCGCAACATGCCCTCAGCGCCGTTTTCCAGCGGGAACCAATCCTGCAAAGTATACGCTTTTGACAACCGGTCAATGATCCGGATGCATTCGCGCGCTTCAAAATTTTTGGTGTCGTTCCCGACCTTGAACGTGTCCAATTCCTCCAGCACCGTGATGGGAATGGCCACGCGGTTGTCGTCAAAACTTGCCAGCGCGTTGTGGTCGTGCAGCAGGACGGACGTGTCCAACACGAAGATCTTGGTCTGTGATTTTACGCGGCGGCGCTTGGCCACTGTACCGGAGACTTGGACCAACGATGCGTTTGAGACGAAGGAGGGAGTGGGTGATTTGATGGTCATTCAGCAGCCTGACCGTGTGGGTCAGCGCCTCCAAGATATCGCGACGTTGAGGACGTTTTGCGCAGCTTTCGCTACACTTTTCATCGTTTCTCCGTTGAAATCGACGTTTTATGCCAATCAATCTTCGGGAAAATACAGTTCAGCCATGCCCACTGGAAGCTCGAGAACGATCCGTTTTTCCGCGCGGTTGACCTCTTTAAGGAATGGGTTGCTCATAGGGAAGAGGCCTTCTTTTTCTCCGAGCGTGGTTTTGAACAGGGGGTTGGCCGCATGGTCAATCACATCATTGATTATTCCAAGCGACGCTCCATCGACGGTCTCTAATTGGAATCCAACCACCTCGTGATAGTAGAATTGCAGGCCTTTCAATGCGGGCAACGCACTGATTGGCAAATGCAGGGTGCAGCCCACCATCGCCGCAACATCGTCAGAATGTTCAATGCCTTCAAAATGGATGATTGTAGCCTTGGGACGGATTGCAATCCAGTCAATCGCGTACGGAACCAAACTCCCACGTTGCGACATCCACAGCATATCGAGTTTGCCGTATCTACCCGCATCGTCTACATCAAAGCGCACGGCAACATCGCCTTTCAAACCGTGGGGCTTCAAGACGCGACCGAGGT
>CALACF010000381.1 GCA_937890245.1 uncultured Flavobacteriales bacterium | reverse complement strand
TGCACCGCTCACCGTTACGACAGAATCAAGGAAGGGCATTTCGTAGCTGACACGGTATGCGTTTACTGCAAACGTGGGATTGAGGATGCCGGTGGGAATTCCGTAAGAGCTTCCAAGTCCTATGATGTCTCCCAAGCTCATGGTTTGCAGGAGTTCAGCGTCTTGAGCTTGTGCAGTTGGAGCGTTGAATACGCTGAAAAAAGCCAAAGTCAAGGCCACGGAAAAGAAGCGCGTGTGGGCAGAAAAGGTGCGAAGCATGTTGTGGAATTTGAGGGAATTTACGTAGAAATGCGAGGGCAGGCACGAGGCCGAACTAAGAGCCCGGCAGATAGGTCAGGTGGCTGAGCTGTTCCGGGGCGAGTACGCGGTTGGCAGCCTCTAAGATTTGGTCTGCGGTGATGGCCTCGATGCCGGCGATCGTTTCTGACATGGGCTCCACCCGGTCATAAAGCATCACGCTTTTTCCCATCGTGGACATCCAACCCGACCCGCTCTCGGATCCGAGCGCGATTTGCCCAATCAACTGCTGTTTTGCCTGGTGGAGGGTCACCACACCCATGCGTTTTTCCCGTGCCAATTTCAACTCGCGCGCAACCAGCCGCTCAGCCCTGGCGAAGTTTTTAACGTCCGTGCCGAAGTACACCAGGAATTCACCGATATCCGAATACGGCACGTAGCTCGCCTCAATATTGTAGCAGATGCCGTACCGCTCGCGGATGTTGAGGTTCAGCCGGGCGTTCATGCCGGGCCCGCCCAAGTGGTTCGACAAAAGGAGGGTGGCGATGCGGTCTTTGGCATCCATGCCGCCCGAAATATTTCCTACCACATGGTGCACTTGATGCACGGCATGGGCGCCTTCTCGCCGCTGGGGCGTGTAAATTTTCGGCGCAACGCGCGTGGTTTCCGAGCTGGGTGTGTCCACAGCAGAAAAGTACTTCCTGCAAAGCTTCTCGATTTTCTTTCCGCTCACCGGCCCCCACCGATGAAAACACGAGCCGATCGTTTCGATACTGCCGCCCGATGAAGCGCAGAATATCCTCCCGACCGAACCCCGTCACGCTGTCTTCAGTCCCGAGAATGTTGCGACCCAAGGCGTGTGCTGGGTAGAGCATTTCCTCGAACTCATCAAAGATGGCGTCGCCCGGATTGTCCCGCCAAGCGTGAATTTCGTCGATGATCACATCGCGCTCCTTGACGATTTCTTTTTCGGGGAAAGTGGCCGCGAATGCGATGTCTGAAATCAGTTCCATGGCCCGTTCCAGATGCTCGATCAAAAACGACGCCGTGATCCACGTTTCTTCCTTGGATGTGTAAGCATTCAAGTCGGCGCCAACGCTGTCGAGTCGGTTGAGAATGTGAAATGTGCGGCGTTTTTTCGTGCCCTTGAACAGGGTGTGCTCGATGAAGTGTGCCAATCCATTTTCGTCGGCCAACTCGTCGCGTGACCCCGCCTCAATCAACAGCCCGCAATGCCCAACATTGCGGCCAGACTCTAAATGCACGCAGCGAAGCCCATTGGGCAACGTGAACTGATAGGGGACGGCGTGGTCGTGCGACATAGCGAATAGTGAGGTTGGCGGCCGGCGAAGATACGCGTCAGGCCACCAAGCAAATGTGCGCCCAAGAAAAAGGGGGGCCGAAGCCCCCCTTTCAAGAATAGCGATGATAACGCGTGCGTTTCATCTGCCGATTGCTCTTCTTCAGTCACAATCCGTAGCGAACACGGAGAGCAGCAGCAGCAGGTCATTCACCACAATGGTGCCGTCGCCGTTGAGGTCACCCGGACAGCTTTGGACTGGGAATGTGCAGCTTCCGTCCTCTTCCGTCGCGTTC
>CALACF010000380.1 GCA_937890245.1 uncultured Flavobacteriales bacterium | reverse complement strand
GGAATTTGTCACCGACCCCTATTGGATGGGGTCCACGCTGCACAAGAGCGAAGACAGCGAGGGTCTATTCCCCGCGTGGAAAGAGCTTTTGATACGTGACTTCGACTTCGACTCAAAGATCCACAACCTGGTTGTCACAGGGTCCCTGGGCATCGGGAAGACCTACATCATGGTGGCGATCATCCTCTACCGTGTCGTGCTGGCTACGCTGCTACGCAACCCCCAGGTGTTCTTCGGCCTGGGGCGCGGGTCCAAGATCATCTACAACTTCCTCTCCGTGACCAAGCAGGTGGTCACGGAGACAGCGTTCGGCGACGCGATGAACTTCATGGCCAACAGCCCCTACTTCGTAGAGGAGTGCAAGTTCAACCCTGACCTCAAGTACACCGATTTCCGCATTCCACTTGGAAACAACATCTACCTTACGGCCGGGTCAAAGGGTTGGCATGTGCTGGGCCGCAACGTACTCGGAGTGGGCCTGGACGAGGGTAACTGGCGCAATGAGGCCAACCCAGACACCACGGCCTACGAGCTTTACAACGAGGTCCGCACGCGTATCGCCAACCGGTTCCAGAAGATGGCCGGGTTCCTTCCCGCCATATCAGTGCTGGCGTCCTCGGCCAAGGATGAGTCCAGCTTCACGGAGAAGGTGATCACGGAGATCAGGGCGGCCGGGGACTCGACACAGCAAATTGTCTACAGAAATGCGATTTACCGCATCAAGGCACACACGATACAGCTCAAGGACCGCTGGTTCAGGGTCGCCTACGGCTTGAAGAGCATGGAGCCTTTCGTGCTGTCAGGGTGGTATCACGCGGATAAGTCACTCTACCCTGTAGAGGGCGTCGAGCACGAGGAACCACCCAAGGGGGCGTCCATCGAGTACGTGCCGGAGAACTATTTTGCCGAGTTCAGGCGCAACGCCCGTGTGTCCCTCCAGTCCATTGCAGGTATCTCGACTGGCGGCAGCAACTTGTTCTTCCCGTCGATCATCGACGTGGAGCGCTGCATCGAATTCGCTGAGCTAGACGGCGTGGTCAACCCGATGAAGAAGGGATTCGAGATAATCCCTGTCTCAATGGACGATCCCGCGCACGTGTGGGACTACCTGGACCACAAGAAGTTCCTGACGCGTGTGCAGTCCCAGATCATGCCTGCCCGCCACCCTACTGCCCGACGCTACGCCCACATCGATCTTGCGACCAAGGCCCTGGCCGGAGTGGCTGTGTGCCATCTGGTGGGCCGGAAGCTGGTGGAGGGGCTTATCAACCGCCAGACGGGTGACGCCTTCAGCGAGTATCGGCTGATCGTGGAGTACGACTTCATTCTGACGATCAGTGCGGGAAAGACCAAGCCTATCAGCCTGGAAAAGATCCAAAACTTCTTTTTTTGGCTGGTTGAGCGGTGCGGCTACCGGTTCGGAAAGGTGACGGCTGACCAATTCCAATCTGAGATGCCATTACAAATGATGGAGTCCCGAGGTTTTAATGTAGACAAATTCTCATTAGACCGTAATAAGGAGGGATACAACGCGTGGAAAACCGGATTTGAAGAGCTGAGAATACGACCCTACCGCCAGCAGCAGATGTTGCGTGAGACGGAGAAGCTGCTGGATGCGGGCAAGAAAATAGACCATCCAGCAGACGGGTCTAAAGACACGACAGACGCTTGCGCGGGTGCCTATTTCGCGGCGATAAATTCGGATGAGAAGACCACCCTCCTGGTGGACGATCAGCCTGGGTTGTATACGGACAACCGGTGGAAGAGCCTCGAAGGTGAGGCTCCCCCCATAAGCATTGATCTGCCGTTGGGATACGACAAGGTGAAGCGGTTCACTGGATAAAACGAAATAATTGTCAGCGCGACAGACGCTGCTGACAGGTAAAACACTACTAGAATGAACGTCATCAACCCAGAGGGCTTAAAAGCCAACCTCCGACACTACCAAGCTCAGGCAACGACACTGGATGGCAAGCAATGGCTTGAAAAGCAGGCTTACAACTACCTGAAGGACGCCCCCGAGGGTGCGCGTGCCTCCCTCGGGTTCTCACTCCTGGAAGGAGATACCACCAGCGTGCTTTCCGACTGTTTCGGCGACGACATCCCCAGCTGGCTCGAAAGCGCCCGAGATGCAGGCGAGGAACTCTACTTTTTCAACGAGGGGAGGCTCGAAACCCTGATGCAGAAGATCCTGGTGTGGTTCAACTCGGGCACTCGGGACGCCAAACGCGTGGGCAACGCGTCGTGGGAAGACGTGCTCAGCAAGGCCAGGAATTTTGACCCCAAGTCGGAGGAGCTGAAGCAGCTCATGGAGAAGGAGAAGGACCGCCTCGAAGCCGCGACCACCGTAGGTGACGCGGAGATGGAGCAGGCTTTCCGTCAAAACGGAGTTGAGGTTGCCTACCGGTTCGACAGCGGCTTCTTCTGGGCCGACCTCGTTTTGACGCCAGACGAGCAGGCGGGCCGCGATGACAAGACCAGCGGCACACCTGCGGACACCTACGGCGGTGCCCTGAAGTCGCTCCGGGACGAGTCATACATCATGTCGAAGGGCCAGGGCGATGAGCAGTTTTGCGTCGGATGCGGCAGATATGGGTTCGACGAACTCATCAGCGAGAAGGCTGGGCACATCTACTCGCTGCGCGACGCGAAGGGAAAGGCCCACGTTACGATGGAGGTGAGAGGCTATGAGAAGGGTAAAATTAACCAGATTT
>CALACF010000379.1 GCA_937890245.1 uncultured Flavobacteriales bacterium | reverse complement strand
TTCAAAGCTGAAGTCGGGCTCGAAATCGTTATTGAAGCTGCTCGTATTGCCCGAGAGCAAGAACCCGAAATGGTACTTGCGGTGGTCGAACGAAGCCAGGTTCTTCGGCATGGTTTGCGCGAGCAACGAAGATGCGCTCGAGCAAAAGAGCAGTAGGGCTAGTATGGACTGACGCATACAGTAAATTTCCGGCAATGATTCACAAACGCAACCAGGCGGTCAAGATTGTCGTGAACAGTGCTGTTAACAATCCGGCAAACAGCAACCCCGTTAGGTGAAGACTCACTTGAATCCAAGGCGAGAACATGGTCTCAACTTGGTCTAAGGCCTTCTGCTTGGTCTCTTCGAGGTCGAGGTATTCCCGCGTTGCGGGATCTTCTGCCTGCCAAGCCTCGAAATTAGTGGGGTCACCGAACTGTGTGATGATCGCCTGTTCGCGCTCGAGCTGCTGGAATGCGGTTTGCTCTATTGCCACTTGGTAGTAAAACAGCCCGGAGAGCCCTGCGGCCAAAACGGCGTACATCATGACGGGCTGCAACACGCTCTTTAGGCGTGTTACAAAACCCAAGTCAGGATGTGCTTTCATGCCGGCCACGGATCCAAGGACAATGAGAATCAGCAGGTTGGCCATTACGCCGCCCTGGATTACCCATTGAAAGCTCACCGTAGAGAGCAAGACCAATTTGACGGCGCACCAGGCGCCGGCAGCCAGCAGAACGAGCTTATTCATTCATACTGATAAGAAACTCCTCATTCGAGGCCGTCTTGCCGATCTGCAACTTCATGAACTCCATTGCCTCAACGGGGTTCATGTCAGAGAGGTGGCGGCGCAAGAGGTGTATGCGTGAGAGCATCTCTTTGTGAACGAGCAAGTCGTCACGACGTGTGCCCGACGACAGGATGTCGATAGCAGGGAAGATGCGGCGGTTCGAAATGCGGCGGTCGAGCTGCAATTCCATGTTGCCCGTTCCCTTGAACTCTTCGAAAATCACTTCGTCCATCTTGGAACCAGTTTCGGTCAATGCGGTGGCGATGATGGTGAGCGAGCCGCCATTTTCGATGTTCCGTGCTGCGCCGAAAAAGCGCTTGGGCTTCTGCAGAGCTGAGGCCTCGACGCCGCCCGAAAGGACCTTGC
Organism: uncultured Flavobacteriales bacterium; assembly: GCA_937890245.1. Lineage (GTDB taxonomy): Bacteria > Bacteroidota > Bacteroidia > Flavobacteriales_D > Sanyastnellaceae > UBA8752. Next base: position 1,712 of record CALACF010000379.1, on the reverse strand, counting down.
CAGATGATGGTTGAACCGTGTTGTAAGCGCGTGCCAATCGGGTGATTGAATCGAGCAAGATGCAGACGTCATGTCCGCACTCGACCATACGCTTTGCCTTTTCGAGCACGATTTCCGCAATTTTCACATGGCGATCAGCCGGCTCATCAAAAGTGGAGGCGATCACCTCTGCTTTGACGCTGCGGCGCATGTCAGTTACTTCCTCAGGGCGCTCGTCGATCAGCAAAATGATCAAGTAGGTCTCGGGGTGATTCTCTGCAATAGCATTGGCCACATCCTTGAGAAGGGTCGTTTTACCCGTCTTTGGCTGTGAGACAATCATTCCGCGTTGGCCTTTGCCAATGGGGGAGAAGAGGTCCATAGTCCGCATCGAAATCGACGCATTTTCAGAGCTCAATTTGAAGGCCTCATCGGGGAAGAGAGCGGTCAAGTACTTGAATGGAACGCGGTCACGTACGTAAGAGGGGTCGCGTCCGTTGATGCTCACGGGAGCAATCATCGGGAAGTATTTGTCCCCAATGCGTGGTGGGCGAATCGTACACACAACGTTGTCACCGACCATCAAGCCATGGGCCTTGATTTGGTGGTTTGACACGTAAATATCGTCGGGGCTGTTCAGGTAATTGAAGTCAGCCGAGCGCAAAAAGCCAAAGCCTTCTGGCATCACCTCCAACACGCCTTCGCCCTGGGCGATTCCGTCAAAGTTGAAGCCGTGCTCTTCGGGCTCGCCCAAGCGGTCGCGGTCGTTGGTCTTGCGTCCACGTCCTCGATCGTTGCGGTCGCCACGGTCGTTGCGCTCATTGCGGTCGCCTTTGTCGTTGCGCCCATTGCGGTTGCGATCGCGGTCGCCACGTCCTTCTTTGCGGTCACCACGTTCGACACGTCCGTCCTTGCGTTCGCCGCGTCCTTCACGGTCGCCGCGCCCTTCACGGTCGCCGCGCGGTTTGCGGTCGCCGCGTTCTCCGCGCTCACCGCGCTCACCGCGTTCACCTTGTTTTTCGTCGCGTTTTCCGTCGCCATCCTGGTCGTCAGACTTGCGTCCACGGGGAGACTTTTCGCGGCGGTCGCCACGTTTGCCCTTGTCGTCAGCGTCGTCGTCGCGCTTGGCACGTCCGTTGGACCGGGCCTTTGGCTCGTCCTTTGCGTTGCCATCGTCGGCGGAAGGCTTGGACTCTGATTTGGCGGCAGGCTTCGTAGAGATGGCCTGTTCGTCGAGGATAGCGTAGACGAGGTCTTGCTTTTTGAGTTTGTCGACGCGAGCGATGTTCAGCTCCTTCGCAATATCGCGGAGCTCGGCCACCTTCTGGCCGTTGAGTTCAATGATGTCGTACATCTTAGTGTAGCCCAATTGAGGGCGGGGGGGAATGGGGTGTGTCTTGATCGAAATTGGCCTAAGTGAAGGACAAATGGGTCGATGAGAAAGAGGAGTGGAGAGGATTCTCTCCGGTGAAACCCGTCGTGTGACGAGGGTGCGGAACGAACGTCCGTGCGCTGCAATAATACGAAGTTTTATTCAATCTCAACGCGATCCCAGCTCAACAACTTCGAGTTTGTCCATTTTTCCCGTTGTCAAAGTGAAGCGAAGCAGGGTGCGGACATTGTGGATTCCGTGGTGGCCCGCCGCGCCAGGGTTGACATAGACGCCGCCCCAGCTTTTGTCGCGTCCGACGCGGAGCAGGTGCGAATGTCCGCAGACAAAAAAGTCGGGGCGA
>CALACF010000378.1 GCA_937890245.1 uncultured Flavobacteriales bacterium | reverse complement strand
AAAACCATTAACCGTATAGAAAATGGCCATTTCTCCCCCGCCCTCGACACGCTCGTGCGGCTCAGTTCAGCGCTCAGAGTCACCCCTTCCAGCCTGCTCAAACCCTAAACCCCGGCATTGGGTGAACAAAAGTTGACACCCGCCCTGTAGTTGTGGATAAAGTACTTCCAACCAATTACCAAACAGGGGGAAGTACATGTCAGAAATTAATGAAGACATTAAAGAGGTTGCTACATCAGCAATTTCACGTCGGCACTTCGTACAAGGCGCGGCTGCAGTAGCAGCAGGTGCTGCAGTAGTCGGACTCGCAGCGTGTGGAGGTAGTTCATCAAGTGATGCACCTGACGATGCCGATGCAGCTGCCGATGCCACTCCAGCAGAAGCCAAGCCACTTCGCATTGCAACTGGAAAACAAGAGCACGTGGCAGCCCCTTGGGAGACATCTGGCGGTTCGTTGTTCCCCTTGAGCATGGTTGGTGAATGGCTTACTTGGCAGCTACCCGATGGTTCACTCGAGCCTCGTATTGCAGAGAGCTGGACAGCATCAGAAGACGCCACGACTTGGACATTCAAAATTCGCCAAGGAGTCATGTTCAACGATGGAACACCTCTCACGGTAGATGACATTGCCTATACATTCACCGTAATTTTTGATGACACGATCACAAACGGGATCTCCCGTTCAAAGGGCAATTACGACAACCTTATGAAACCAGAAGGTGTAGTTATCGTTGATGAGAGCACAGTTCAATTCAACTTGTTGCAACCAAACGGTAACTTTCCGTACTTCGTCTCTTCGGCTTGCTACGGCATGTGCATCATCAAAAAAGATGCATTCGGTGGTGCAGGCTGGGAAGACACAATGATCTCTGCAGGACCATGGAAAATGGTGAGCCATGTCAACACTGAGAACACTGTGTACGAAAGGAACCCGTACTATTGGGACACAAACTTTAGCCCTGTGTTTTCCGAGGTAGAGCTTGTTCAATTCGTCTCAGCAGCAACCGCACTTCCACAACTCAGGACCGGTGAAATTGACTTCATTGGTGGAATGGAAGCTGCAGATGCTCTAGCTCTCGACGAGAATGAGTTCACAGTGGCAACATTGCCTGCTGGTGCAGGTTTGGCACACGTCCACATGCGTACCAACTTTGGTCCATTCCAGGACAAGCGCATCCGCCAAGCTGCAGCACTTACCATCGACCGTGAAGGATATGTAGATGGAATCATGATGGGTATCGGTGGCCGCGTTGGAAACGACAGCGTCATGGATCCTTACAACACTGCAGACACTTCGGTTCCGCAACGCGCAAAGGACATCGAGAAGGCAAAGGCTCTTATGGCCGAAGCTGGTGTCCCAAACGGTTTCAAGGTCGACTTGTCATCGTGGGCTCGTGACGACATCAACAAGTATGCGAACTTGATCAAAACTTCATTTGCTGAAATCGGCATCGAAGTCAACTTGGTCATTGACGGTTCTGATGGTGGTTCGGCTGTGTACTACACATACGATCCGTACCCATCGATGCCAGGCAAGGTCAACCAATTCGACAACAACTCATGGTTGGCTTCCAACTTGGGCATCGTTGACTGGGCAGGCCGTGGCGTTCCAGACCAATACTTGATGCGCGAATGGCGTTCAACTGGCGACTGGAGCGGCGCAATGCTCGATAGTCGTGTAATGGACGCAGCAATTGACGAATACCTACAGGCAACCACTCCAGAGGCAAAGAAAGTAGCGAGTAAGAAGATCCAAGAGGCTTCCCTCGACGAAACTCCTTACATCATTGCCTACACCTCAAACCTTATTAGTGCAGGCCGTAAGAGCTTGACAGGAATGAAGATTAATGGA
>CALACF010000377.1 GCA_937890245.1 uncultured Flavobacteriales bacterium | reverse complement strand
CTTCACTATCTTTGGAGCGCAAGGAAAAATCCCTGAAAATGAACCGTATTCTCCTCATCATCTTGGCCGTGTGTTCTCTCATGAACAACTCATTGCAAGCCCAAGAAACCCATTCTGTTGCGCACAAATGGATAGACGCACAACTCGCAGGCATCCGCATTGACTTCGCTCGCCCGCCGATCCATGCGCGGAATCTCTACCAGAACTCGATGGCCATGTACGATGCATGGGCTGTCTATGACACGACAGCTGAGACGATGATGCTCGGAAAGAACTTCCACGGATACGATGTGCCGTTCACTGGTGTTCCGCAATCGATCCTCGATCTACTCGACATCGAACAAGCACGTGAGACCGCGATCAGTTACGCGGCCTACCGCATCCTGACGCATCGCTACATGACCTCGCCAGGGGCGCTGACAACCCTTCCTCGATTGGACTCCTTGATGAACGCACTCGGGTATGATCCTGATCTCACATCGACCAGCTACCAGTTTGGCTCGCCTGCAGCATTGGGGAACTACATCGCAGAGCAATTGATCGCCTACGGCTACCAGGACGGGGCAAACGAGATCAACGACTACACAAACATGTACTACGAGGCCATCAACCCCGATTTGGTGTTGACCAATGACTCTACCGGCACCGGCCTCGTGGATCCCAACCGTTGGCAGCCGCTCTCTCTGGCCGAATTCGTCGACCAGTCGGGCATTCCTTTTTCAGGTGCGCCGCCCTTCCAGAGCCCCGAGTGGGGATTGGTCGACCCATACGCTTTGCAACCTTCCCAGTCCACGGTGCACGAACGCAACGGTGAGTCGTGGGAGGTCTACCTCGATCCGGGTCACCCGGTGTACATCGGCGGCGACCAAACCGCAGAAAGTGACTCGCTGTACAAATGGCATTTCGCCATGGTTTCGGTGTGGCAGGCGCAGAACGATCCAAGCGACGGCGTGATGATCGACATCAGCCCCGCTGCAATTGGCAATACGGACGTTTCATTGTTTCCAGACACTTGGGCAGAGCACGGTGATTTCTACGATTTCTTTGACGGCGGCGACCCTGGTCTAGGGCACGCGCTCAACCCGGCAACACAACTTCCGTACGAGCCTCAGATGGTGTACCGCGGGGATTACGTTCGCATTCTCGCAGAATTTTGGGCTGACGGTCCGAACTCTGAGACCCCTCCAGGGCACTGGTTCGGTATCTACAACGAGATTTCTGACTACCCTGCATTTAACTTCAAGTGGAAGGGCGAAGGCGCTCCACTCGATGAGTTGCAATACGACGTCAAATCCTATGTCACCTTGGGCGGTGCCATGCACGATGCGGCCATCACAGCGTGGGGCATCAAAGGATACTATGACTATGTGCGCCCTGTGAGTGCCATCCGCTACATGGCTGAGAACGGCCAATCCTCCGATATGGCATTGCCCAACTACAGCCCTGACGGCATTCCGTTGATCCCCGGATATATCGAGCAGATTTCAGACACCGACACCTTGGCTGGACCGAACGGTGAAAACGTCGGTGAAATTAAACTCTACAGCTGGCGGGGACACGAGTTCATTCAAGATACGGAAGTGGACATGGCTGGTGTTGGCTGGATTTTGGCGAGCCATTGGTGGCCTTACCAACGTCCCAACTTTGTGACACCGCCCTTTGCTGGCTACGTTTCTGGCCACTCAACCTTTTCGCGTGCTGCTGCAGAAGTCATGACCGGCATCACCGGCGACCCCTTCTTTCCTGGTGGGATGGGTACCTTCCTTTGCCCTCAAAACGAATTCCTGATTTTCGAAGAAGGCCCGACGACCGACGTGACCTTGCAATGGGCTACGTACCGCGATGCCTCGGATCAGTGCAGCCTCTCCCGCATCTGGGGGGGCATTCACCCATCTACAGACGACATCCCCGGACGCCGCATGGGCATCGTCATCGGTGAGCAATGCGTGGAGTTCTCAGACATGTACTTCTCTGGAAATGTCGGACCACTCTGCGGCGTTGACGCCGATGGTAATTGCATGGCCGACCTCGACGGAAACGGGGCACAAGAACTGGGTGACTTCCTGGTGTTCTTGAGCGAATTCGGTCTAAGCGGAATCAACGCATCTGACCTCGATGGCGACATGCTCGTCACCACCGGCGACTTGCTTTTGTTTCTGCAGAACTACGGTTGCAACTGCCTGTAAGCAGACGCTTTCCCGTGCTGTCCGCAGCTTAGTCTTTAGGCGCACCAAGCGCAACCAATGCCGGACCGGCGATGAAAATGCTCCCCAACACGACGAGCAGCTCATCGCCGGTCTGTGCGTTCTGGGCGGATTGCACAGCGTCTTCCACGCTTTTGTGCGCCAAGCCTTTAAGCCCTTGGGCTGATGCCAATTCCAGCAACTTTTCAGATGAGAGTGCACGCGGCATATCCGCAGCGCAGAAATGATAGCTGGCCTCTTGTGGGAGCAGCGGCCAGATCGATTTGAGCTCCTTGTCAGCTACCGTTGCAAAGAGAATGCGCAGCGGCCGCCCCAAGGCCTCGAGTTGTTTCACCGTTGCGCGCAGGCCTTCGGCGTTGTGGGCACAGTCGACCAAGGCCGCGTTGCCCACCCATTCCCAGCGTCCTCGTAACCCCCAATCCTTGGGCGAACCTTCCAGTACGCCTTCAGCTTTTGAGCGATCGAAAGTCAGGTCGGGCAGCAGCGAGATGATCTTGCGCACAACACCCCGGCTTTGGGCCCACCAACGCGGCTCATCCTTTCGAATCGGCTCCCAGCAAGCGTCGTGGATTTCCACCCCGTGGCGCAAGCTGTGCTCCAAAATCACGGACCGCGCCTCAGGGGGCAGCAGCCCAAGAATACACGGCACCCCGTCCTTGAGAATGCCCGCCTTCTCAGCTGCAATCGACCGCAGATCCGGCCCCAGAAACTGCATGTGATCCAGCCCGATGGACGTGATGGCCGTCACGACAGGACGCACCACATTGGTCGAGTCCAGCCGCCCGCCCATGCCCGTTTCAACCACAACGACATCGACACCCGCCTCCGAAAAGCACACCATCGCCAGGCCGAACATGAGTTCGAAGAAAGACGGCTGCAATTCAGCCCACAGCCCACGGTGTTCGGCTACAAAATCGACGAGTCGCTCCTCGCTGATCATCTGCCCATCAATCCGAATTCGCTCGCGCGGATCCCACATATGCGGCGAGGTGTGCAGGCCCACCTTCAAGCCGCCCGCAGTCAAGGCCGCCGCCACGCCATGGCAAACGCTCCCCTTTCCGTTCGTCCCAGCAACGTGAATAGCTGGGAAATCAAATTCAGGATGGCCCAAGGCCTCGCACAGGGCGCGCGTCCTTGAAAGGTCGATCCGATACTTTGCGGGCCCATCGCGCTGGAACATCGGAAGCTGGCTGTACAGCCATTCGAGCGTTTCCTCGTAGCCGGGGTGTGGTTCTCGGCTCACTCCAACTCGAAGTTGAACTTGATCCAGCCCTGCCGGGCGAACTTCGTGGGATGCGTGGTGAATCGAGCCGTGGCAGCCGCGCGCTTGGCCAGTGCGATGAGGCGGCTGTCCGAGGTGGACGAATTCAGCGGGTCGTACCGCGAATCCGTGACTTGGCCGGCTTTGTTGACCGTGATGATCATCGTAACAACGCCTTCTTGCTCGGGCTGCTCGTCCAGTTTGGGGTCGCCAATCATCTGGCCGCCCTCCAACAAACTCTCGCCGAAATCGCCCGTCACAACGCCGCGTCCCTCGACCTTTCCATCGTCCACGCCCTCGTTGCCCGTTCCGTCGTTCTCGCCCTGGGAGCCGCCGCCACCGGATTGGCCGAAAGCGCCAAATGCATTGGCAAGCTGGCTTGACACCTCGGGCTCGGGGTCCTCGATTGGCTCGGGGTCGACCGGGGCTTCCTCTTGTACCGGGAGCTCAATCTCGCTTTGTTCCTGGGTCGCGACGTTCTCAACTTCTGCGACCTCGGGGGCTTCAGCGGCAGACTGTTGTTCTGCGACGACTTCTTCGACCACCTCGGAGGGGACCTCTGTTTCTCGTTCGCCGCCTGCCTCCTGGCTCTGGCCATAATCGGCCATGCCCACCGCGACGAATTGCTGCCCAGGGGGTGGGATTTCGAGTGTGAACGCCGTGATGAATATGCAGCCCACCGCAATCAGTCCATAGACCAACGAAGAAACGACCCACGCCTTTCGGCGCCGACGTTCGTCTTCTTCCTGCAATATGGGTTGCCAGTCTTTCATTTTATGGGCGCAGCGCCGAGCATGACCTTCCATTTATTGGCCTTGGCAATCCCTATCACCTCCACCGTCTGACCGGTTGGAACTGCCTGATCCACTTGCAAATAAAGGGTTGGATCTTGGTCCGCAGCCAACTCATGGGTCAGCAGCGACTCGAGATCGGCACGTGCCACACGGCCTCCGTTGATGGAGTAGGTGCCGTTGGCCTCGATAGAAACGGTGAGCCGCGATGAGGCCGAGCTCGTACCCTTGCTCTGCGGCAGTTCGACGTTGACGCCGTTGCTCACCAGCGTAGAGAGGATGATGAAGAAAATCAGGAGCAAAAACACGAGGTCCGTCATGGACGACATGTTGCCTTGCGATTGGATGGTATTTCGCTGAGACAGGTTCATGCCGAAGGTTCTTCGAGGATGTCGATGAATTCAAGCGAGCTCGCCTCCATCCGGTATATGATCTTCGTTACGCGGCTAACCAAGTGATTGTAGGCTACATACGCAATAATTCCGACGATCAATCCGACGATGGTTGTGATCATTGCCTGCTTCGTTCCCGAGCTGATATCCTCCACGCGCACCATGCCTACGGCCTCCATATCGAGGAAGACATTGACCATGCCGATGACGGTACCGAGAAAGCCGATCATGGGCGCCGCACCGGCAATTGTGGCGAGCGAGCTGAGATTGTTTTCAAGCCGATAAATCTCGAGTTTGCCAATGTTTTCGATGCTGGTCGAGATGTCTTTGAGGGGTTTGCCAATCCGACTGATGCCCTTGTGCAGCATACGTGCTATGGGCGTTCCAGCCTGTTCGCAAAGGTTGCGCGCGCTGTCGAGGCTGCCCGCTGAGAGGTAGTCTTTCAGCTTGGCCATGAAATTCTCATCCTCCTTTGAGGCGCGGTTGATGGCCATGGAGCGCTCAAAGAAGATGAAAATCGCGAAGAAGGACATCAAGGCCAACGGCAGCATGATGTACCAACCGCCAGACATCAGGAGGTCGAAGATGCTGAAGTCCGCTGTGGCCACTTCTGTGGCGCCCACTTCTGTGGCTTCAGTAACGGCGCCTGCGCCGCCGACGGTCATCGTTTGGGCGAAGACCAGGCCGCTAAATAGAAAGTTCGTTGAAATCATGACGTTGAATCAACGTCGAAGTTCGCGTATTCAGTGCCCCGCCTTTTCGGTGCGTCATTTTGTTGCGAGACGCAGGCTGTTAAATACCGCCAAAGGCCGGGCCGAACATCAACCAGTAGGTGAGCGCTCCTGCCAGGTAGCCAGCCAAGGCGAGCAAGCTGATGCGCTTTAGATACCACATGAAGTCGATGCGCTCCAGGCCCATAACGGCAACGCCAGCGGCCGAGCCGATGATAAGCGTGCTGCCACCTGTTCCAGCGCAGAAGGCGAGGAACTGCCAAAAGGTGCCGTCTTGGACAAAGTAGCCCGCCCATGTTCCAGCGGATTCCACGCCTGCAGGCGTCACCTCGTACATGCCCATGGAGGCCGCCACGAGTGGGACGTTGTCGACGATGGCCGAGAACAATCCGATGGCAACATTGATGAGGTAGACATCTGCCAATGAAGCTTGAAGCCACTCGGACGCGAGGACCAATTGGCCTGCTTCTTGGAGGGCAGCAACAGCGAGGAGGATGCCCAGGAAAAAGAGCACCGAGGCCGTGTCAATTTTTCGCAAAACGCCTACAACGCTAAGGCTGTTTCGGTCTTGGATGTTTTTTGATCGGTGCAAAACCTCGGTAACGACCCACAAAATTCCGAGGGACATCATCATGCCCATGAACGGCGGGAGGTGTGTAACGGTCTTGAAAACGGGCACGAAGAGCAGGCCCGCGACACCCACGCTAAACACGAGGTTTCGCTCGAATTTAGATGTCGGATCTGCGGCCTCATCTCGGTCATCAATGGCAGGCCGGGAGACCTCCCCTGAGACGCGGAAGGTGAGAATAAGTAGCGGCACAACCATCGCGACAATACTCGGAAAAATAAGGTTTTGGATGATGGTTCCCGTCGTGAGTTGCCCCCCAATCCAGAGCATGGTCGTGGTGACGTCACCAATGGGTGACCATGCACCCCCTGCATTGGCAGAGATGACGACGACGCCGGCGAAGAGCCAGCGGGTTTCCTTGTCGGCGATGAGCTTTCTGAGCAACGAAATCATCACGATAGATGTGGTGAGGTTGTCGAGAGCGGCCGAGAAGAAGAATGTCAATATTGCGATGATCCACAGCAACTTGACCTTGTTGTTTGTCTTGATCTTGTCGGTTATGACCGAGAATCCGTTGTGGGCATCGACCAACTCCACGATGGTCATGGCGCCGAGCAGGAAGAACAGGATGCTCGAAATCTCTTGCATGTGATGCAGGAGTTGGTGCTCGAAGAAGACCTTGAGGGCGCCAGCGCCATGCCCACCCGCGGAGCTCATGTGAGAAAATGCCTCCGCAGAATGCGCGGGGACCTCGTGCCAGCCCAGCACCAAAACGGCCCAACACATGGTGCCGGTTACCAAGGCCGATGCAGCCTTGTCCACGTGAAAACTATGCTCGAGGGCGATGAACAGGTATCCAAAGATGAATACCGAGAGGAGAAGAATTTCCATGTTAGGCTGGATTGATTACGTCGAGTGCGATGCCCATCGCTGTTGATGTGAGGAGGGTGGGATCGCTGCGAAGCGCGTGCGATTTTTCGAGCGCGCGGCGGATTGTGTTGGAGGTGTCGGCGAATATGGCGGCATCAGACATGTTGACATTTTCGTCGGCCATGAGGTAGCCAAAAACGCGCGCCATGCCGCAGTTGGCGATAAAGTCTGGGATGACCGCAACGGCTTGGTCAGCCTCCTCGGCAATGGCGCCGTAGAAAATTTCTGGGTCGGCGAAGGGGACGTTGGCCCCGGCAGCTACGACTTCCAGACCTCCCGATCGCATGGCGGCCAAATGGTCGCGGCCCACGAGGCGCGAGGCGGCGCACGGAAGGAAGACTTCAGCTCCAATAGACCAGACGGCTGCGTTTGCTTCGTCGAAGGACACCATGTCGTCGGCCCTGAGTGCGTTGCCGTCTTTTTCGTTGAACAGAGCAGTGATGCGTTCTTGCGACAAGCCCTCGGGGGCCAAAAGGCCGCCCGCCTGGTCGATGATGCCGACAATTTTGGCGCCGGATTGGGCCAAGTAATAGGCGGCGGCAGCGCCCACATTGCCCCAGCCTTGTACGATGACGCGCTTGCCATGGACGGATTGCCCGCTGTGATAGAGGTCGTAGAAATGCTCGACGGACTGGGCCACGCCGTAGCCCGTGATAAGATCGGCGACGCTGTATTTGCGCGCGACCGAAGGCGAGAGATGCTTGTCCTCGACAATTTGACTAACGCCAGCACGCAAGTTGCCAATCCGGCGGACCTTCTGGGCGTCGTTGGGTTGGTAATGGCCGTTGAAAACCCCCTCCTGCGGGTGCCAGATGCCACATTGCTCGATGTTTGGAATGACCTCCAAGTTGTTGTCGACATTCATATCGCCGCCCGTTCCGTAGTAATGCTTCAGCAGTGGTGCAATGGCTGCATACCAACGGCGCAGGACGCCCGCTTTGCGTGGGTCGTTTGGATCGAAGCGGATACCGCTCTTTGCGCCGCCAATTTGTGGGCCGCTGACCGTGAATTTGATCTCCATCGTTTTTGCCAGAGACACGACTTCGTGGCGGTCCACCTTTGGATGCATACGGGTGCCGCCTCCGGCCGCCCCACCACGCAAACTATTGATTACCACCCATCCGCAAGCCTCTGTCTCGCGATCCTTCCATTCGAAAACCACCTCGGGGGTGCGGTCGCTGTATTGCTTGAGCTGAACTTTCATGGGCTTAGGGCGTCGATGGAATCAAAAACTTTGCGCGGCAAAATTACCATATAACTTCCCACCATAAACGTCCACCCGCGCACCCGTTGCACTTGCAAGTGAAGTCGTCTGTCCGCACGCAGTCCGAAGCGCTAGCCACGCAAAAGCAGCCGCCTCCTTTCCGTCAACCCAATCTGCTGTGGGTCTGTCAATTATCCAGCTCTGAGCCTCCGCATTTAGGCCAATTTCAATCGCTGCCAAGAGCGCCTCATTCCACGCACCACCGCCCGTAACCAACACGCGCCCGGGCTTTTCAACTGCTGACCGAAGATCCCGTGCGATGGCAGCACCTATATGCACAGTGGCCGTGGCCAAGGCAACTTCGGGCGGCAAGGCGTCCAAAAGATGATGCAGCACTTCGAAATCTTCTGCTGCCAGTGCTTTGGGTGACTCCAACTTCAAATAGGGCCAGGCGTCCAGTGCTGATCGCGTCTGCGTGTCCGCATTCGCTGCGGCCGCCAACGCCCCACCTTTGTCGTACGGCAGACCCAAACGCGCGGCTTGCCGGTTCAATAACAGGTTGCAAGCACAGACGTCCCATGCAATGCGCCGGCCCGCGGCCGCGCCGGCACTTAAGTTCGCGATGCCCCCCAAATTCAAGCAGGCCGCATGATCAGGAAACGCAAAAGCGTCAAAGAGGGGCACCAGTGGAGCGCCGCGGCCGCCCGCAGCCACATCGGCCGAACGGTAGTCACCCACCACGGGAAGGCCCAGCGCCAACGACAAGGCGGCGCAGTCCCCAATGGCACGAGTCCCGCGACCGTCAGGCTGGTGGTACCATGTCTGGCCGGAAAAACCGACCAACGACGCAGCGCAAAGCTCACGCCCGCCCTTCTCGCCACAAGCCCGCTGAATTTCTGCTGCCACCCACGCGGTCCAGCGCCGCTCCAAGTCGAGCGCCGCCGCCAATTCCGACGGGACATCCGGAGAAAGCCCGCCCAAAGAGTGCAGCTCGTTTCGCAAGTCCGCAGGGTAGTCGATGGCCTGAGTTTCGGTCAGTTTAACTTGCCAGCTGCTTGAATTGGCATCGATCCAAGCCAAGTCCAAACCGTCACAGGAGGTGCCCGACATCACGCCGAGCACTCGAATCTCTCCCATTTCATTGCCCTGAATCATCACGTATATTTGCACCAAATTTGAGGAAAATTTAGCCATGCATTTTGATTTGACCGAAGAACAAATCGCCGTCCGTGATGCGGCCCGCGATTTTGCCCAAAACGTATTGAAGCCTGGCGTGATTGCGCGGGACATCGAACAGCGCTTCCCTGCAGAGGAGGTCAAGCAACTCGGCGAACTCGGATTCCTTGGGATGATGACATCGCCCGAATACGGCGGCGGCGGCATGGACACCGTGAGCTATGTCTTGGCAATGGAGGAGATCTCTAAAATTGACGCGTCAACTTCGGTTGTCATGTCAGTCTGCAACTCCCTTGTAAACTGGGGAATAGAGAAGTATGGGAGCGGACAGCAGAAGCACAAATTCCTAACTCCCCTGGCTTCAGGTCAGAAGATCGGCGCATTTTGCTTGAGCGAGCCTGAGGCGGGATCGGATGCCACATCGCAACGCACGACTGCGATTGACATGGGCGATCATTACTTGCTGAACGGCACGAAAAATTGGATTACGAACGGCGGATCAGCCAGTACATACCTGGTCATGGCCCAAACTGATGCGGAAAAAGGCCACCGCGGGATCAACTGCTTGATTGTCGAGGGCGACATGGAGGGGTTCACTGTCGGGGCAAAGGAGGACAAGATGGGCATCCGCGGATCGGACACGCACACTTTGATGTTTCAGGATGTGAAGGTGCCCAAGGAAAACCGCATCGGTGAGGATGGATTTGGCTTCAAGTTTGCCATGAAAACGCTTGCAGGCGGACGGATTGGCATCGCATCACAGGCACTGGGAATTGCCAGTGGTGCGCTGGATTTGGCGCTTGCCTACTCGAAGGAGCGCAAGGCTTTCGGCAAAGAAATCTACAAGCACCAAGCAATCGCATTCAAGCTCGCCGACATGGCAACCGAAATTGAAGCAGCGCGTTTGCTCTGCCTGAAAGCTGCATGGCTAAAGGACCAGGGCAAGGACTACGACTTGGCCAGTGCCACGGCGAAATTGTTTGCCTCTGAAGTGGCGCAGAAGGCCACGACCGAAGCTGTGCAAATCCACGGTGGGTATGGCTACGTGCGTGAGTACCA
>CALACF010000376.1 GCA_937890245.1 uncultured Flavobacteriales bacterium | reverse complement strand
ACAGACGCATTTGTGCAAGCAGGAATGAAGGTCGCCTACGCCCTGAACATCACCTGGGGCATCGCCCGCCTCAGCGACGCGGTCATCGTGAATTTCTTTGTCCCCTTCACCCTCAAGAAGGAAAGTGCAATGATGGACCAATTTGCCCCGATCCTGCGCAAAGGACTCCGATCAGGCATCTGGATCATGGGGCTCATTATGGCAATGAACAACGCGGGTTACGATGTAGGGGCGCTGCTCGCCGGTGTCGGGATCGGTGGCATTGCTTTGGCTATGGCTGCAAAGGATTTTGTGGCCAATATCTTCGGCGGAATCACCGTATTTATTGACAAGCCTTTTCGCGTAGGCGAGCGGATTCAAATCGCTGGTTACGATGGTACAGTGGAGGAAATTGGCATACGGTCAACGCGCGTGCGCACCCTGGCTGGACGGCTGGTCGTCGTCCCGAATTTCAAGTTCACCGACAGCATTTTGGAGAATGTGACGATCGAGCCGTCGCGCAAGATGAAGGTGCAGCTCGGCCTAACCTATGACACTACGCCTGAGCGGATTGAAGAGGCGATCGAAATTCTTCGGAGCATCATTTCCGACCAAGGCGGCGTACTCGAGCCCGAGCCCACAGTATGGTTCGACAGTTTCGGCGATTTCTCGCTCAACGTGATGATCATTTATTACGTCAACAAAACAGGCCATTGGGCGAACACGCCAAGTGCGGTCAATCTCGACATCTTGAAGCGCTTCAACGCCGCGGGACTCGACTTTGCCTTCCCCACGCAGACGGTTTTGACGCCGGACATTACATCGCGCTAACGGCCAACCCGCCCCGGATTCTCCTCAATAAACGCAGCCCACCCGCCTTTGCCCTTGCTCAGTGCAGGCCGGCCAATTTCATAGTGGTGGCACAGCGCAACGGCGACGCCGTCCGTTGCATCGAAGCCGCGCGGCATGTCGGCGTCGGCAATTGAAAACGTGCGTTGCACCATCGCTGCCACCTGCTCTTTTGAAGCAGAACCCACGCCAGTAACCGACTGTTTGATGCGGCGCGGTGCGTATTCGCTTACGGGGATTTCATGTGCGAGAGCGGCGGCGAGCGCCACGCCCTGTGCCCTGCCGAGCTTGAGCATCGATTGGACATTGACACCGAAAAAAGGCGCTTCCACAGCGAACTCATCCGGCGCGTGTTTTTCAATGAGGCCGACGCAACACTCAAAAATGCGCTTCAACTTCAACGCATGGTCCGAGATTTTCGTCATCTGCAGCACGCCCATTTCCAGCAACTCCACGCGGTCCCGGCCATGCGCCAGGATCACGCCGAAGCCCATGATGTTCGTTCCGGGGTCGATGCCTAGAATAATTCGAGGGGCAGAAGCTGCGGGTCGGGTCACGGCTCTAAATTACGCCCATGCAACGTGCAGCATCCACCAACCGCCTCAAGTTTTTCAGCCTCCTTGGTGGATCGCTCGCCGTGTTGGCCCTGGCCATCGCCTGGATCGTGCAGGCCCTCGAAAAATTGCCCGCCGAAGCCTGGAACCTCTACCCCGAACGGCTCTACATCATCGCGGCCCTCCTGCTCGTACCGATCAATTACGCCCTTGAAATCCTAAAATGGCATCGGCTCATGGGCTGGGGTGACTGGCGGATTCGGACGCGCGAAGTGCTGTTCGGCGTGAGCTGGAGCCTCGTTGGCCCCTTGCGCATGGGCGCAGCGGTGGGGCGCATCGCCGCCGCACCATCCGCCGTCCGCAACCAGGCCGTTCGCGCCTTTGCCAGCAGCAGCATCGCCCAGGGCATCGCCACTGTTTTGGCCGCAGCAACCGCCTTGTTTTTCATAGACTTAGAGGCAACAGCAGCAAGCGCTGCTCCCGTAATCGCATGGGCCGCAGCGCTCGGGCTTATCGGCCTCTACCTCGGCTGGAAGCCACGATTTTGGGGCCGCATCGCCCACATTCGCCACCTCAAACATTGGGGAGAATCCCGCCAAATCTCCTTCGACTTGCGACTCTTCGTATTGGGCCTCAGCGCATTGCGATATCTCGTCTTCCTATCCCAATTCATCCTCTTGCTCGAGGCATTTCACCATGCAGGCATCGCCCGCCTCCAAGGGTTCGAACGCATCGTCGACAACATGATCAGCGCCTCATTGACGTGGGGCATTGCTTCGGTCATCCCCTCGCCGATCTTGGCAGACCTCGGTGTGCGCGAAGCAATTGCACTCGAAGTCTTCACCATGAGTGACGTCGGCGATCCCGTCAGCGTGGTGATGGCGGGCTTGGCCCTGTGGGCAATGAACCTGATGCTTCCCGCACTCGTCGGCGCCAGCTGGCAAGCCCTATACCGCCGCCAAAAATGAGCTGGACGCTTTCGGCGATGGCCGCCCTCTTGCTCACGCCTTACGTCTGGCGGGTCCTGGTTTGGAAGGCCAATTGGGACCGCATCGAGCAGGCCGACAACGCAGGAGAAGCCACAGATTCCATGACTGGCCAAACAAGCCAGCTTTCGGTCATCATTCCCGTGCGGGATGAGGCGAACAATTTGCCCGGCCTGCTCGATGATTTAGCATGTCAAGTTGGCCTGGCAAGTCACGTTGGCGCGCTCCAGATCCTTGTCGTCGACGACCAATCACAGGATCGTACGGCAGAAATTGTAGGCCGATGGCCCGGGATCGAGCTTGTCGTGAATGACGGAGAGGGGAAAAAAGCAGCGATCGCCACA
>CALACF010000375.1 GCA_937890245.1 uncultured Flavobacteriales bacterium | reverse complement strand
GTATGGGCATTGTTAGTCGGCACACGAAGTCTAACTTGAGCAAACCAGATCTGACCTTGACGAGCCAGTGTAAATTCCGACGAATCGATTAAAACGCATGATGAGATATAATATAATCTCGACCAACGTGTGTTTTCTGTAGATTAAGCTGTATATTTACACCGATTAACCGTACTCTCTTGACCATGATTCGCTCAATCATACTACTCCTTACCCTCTGCGTCGTACCGGCTGCATTTGCCCAATCATACGGGCTCACTGTCGAAACCGTCGCTGAACACGCTGACGGTCCCTTGGCCGGAATGACAACTTATCGCGTCTACATGGACTGTGTCTATGCCGACGATTTGGTGTCTTCTGTCTCGGGAGATTATCTCAATCCGCTGTCGATTAATAGCACGACGTCCTTCTATCAGGACCCGCTTGGTGCGCAGACGCCTTCTGGAATCAATCCAATTCTCTTTGGCTTCTTTCCTGATTTGGAGTTTGATAGCTGGGTTACAATTGGCATATCGCAACAGGCAAACTCTGCAGCGAACGAAGGGGCGATTGGCGCAGTGGAGAGCCCAGGTCAGCCGTGGGTTGCTCAGTTTGAGGCTGGAGACTCAATCGCGATGACGGACACAACCGGTGGAGCTTGGTATGTGACTCAGAATTATGACAATGGGGTTGCTGGCGATGACCTGAAAGTGCTGTTGATGCAACTGACCACCGATGGCGAGATTAGCGGCACCATATTCGTCCAGGTCTTTGAACACGCTGTGGGTTCGTCGGATTTGCGATACCACTTGAGTTTTGATAGTGATGGCGGCACAGGCGCCGCAGGCTGTATGGACCCATTGGCAGAAAACTATGACGAGGCTGTATCAAGCGATGACGGATCGTGTGTTTATGGGGGATGCATGGACCCAACGGCCTGCAACTACGACCCGGCGGCCGATGTGCCAGATGCCTCGTGCACGTTTGCCGAACTGAATCACAATTGTGACGGTAGCTGCATCAACGATGCGGATACCGATGGTATATGTGACGAAGATGAATTGGGCGGTTGCATGGATGCGGTGGCCTGGAACTACGATGCGAGCGCTACGGATGACAGTGGCAACTGCATTTATTTCAACGCTTGCGATACACCGGCGGACCTGGTGGTTGAAGCCGCGAGCTTCAGTTTTACACCGGCCACCGCCAGCTTGCCGATCGGTTCGACCGTCGTGTGGGTCAACATAGGTGGTTTGCACAATGTCAATGCAACGACAGATCATGTCACCGGCCTGCCTTTCGGCAACCCGCAGTCGTTTACAATTTCAGCCGTTTTGGGCGCGCCAGAGGGCGTGTGTCTCGGCTCGTTTACCTTCTCTCAACCGGGCGTGTACCAATAC
This sequence comes from uncultured Flavobacteriales bacterium, assembly GCA_937890245.1. Classification (GTDB taxonomy): domain Bacteria; phylum Bacteroidota; class Bacteroidia; order Flavobacteriales_D; family Sanyastnellaceae; genus UBA8752. Next base: position 801 of record CALACF010000375.1, on the reverse strand, counting down.
AACAGCTCGGTTTCGAACCAGGCTCAATTGGGCATGGTCGGCACGATCACGATCGGCGCGGGCGGCTGCATGGACGCTGGGTCTTTGAACTTTGACGCGGCGGCTGAGTTTGATGACGGCAGCTGTGTTTTCGAGGGCTGCATGGACGCCTCGGCTTCCAACTACAACGCAAATGCCGCCATCGATGACGGCTCATGCTTGTATCCCGGCTGTACGGATTTTTCCGCTGCGAACTATGATGCAGATGCAAATGATGACGACGGTTCTTGCCTCTACCCGGGTTGTACGGATGCGGGTGCTTCGAATTACGAAGCGAGCGCGAACCTCGACGACGGCTCTTGTGTCTTCCCGGGCTGTACGGATGCTGCGGCCTGCAACTATGATTTGAATGCCAATTTAGACGACGGCTCGTGCACCACGCCTGTTGACGAGTACGAAGTGGACTATGTGGATTGCGATGGGAATTGCAATGATGACGCCGACGGCGATGGGGTTTGTGACCAGGACGAAGTTGCTGGTTGCTTGGTCGACAACGCCTGTAATTTCAACCCCTCGGCGACCGAATCAGATGAAAGCTGCGACTACTGTAGTTGCGTGGACACCGGCGCTGGAAGCGGCGGCACGGACAGTTCGGCTACGTTTTCCGATGAAAGCGGCTACGGCCTCTTTGTCGAGTACTTGACGACCCATGTAGGGGGCGATCTCGATGGCCTTTCTACTTACCGCGTATACGTTGAGTTGGAGGACGCATCAGACATTCTATCTTCTTGCTTTGGCAATACAGAGTACCCGTTGTCTGTT
>CALACF010000374.1 GCA_937890245.1 uncultured Flavobacteriales bacterium | reverse complement strand
GCCGACAGAGGAGGTGTTCCACGCATCGATGGCGTCGTCGTCGAACCAGCTGGTGACGTCACCGCGTTTCCTGAGCGCAGCCTCATAGGCCGGCCAGCTCCTGACCCTGTACGTGGTCTTGTACTTTGGGGTGACCTTGCTCTTGGTTCGTGCCGCCATGTGTGCCTGCTCCTTGAGGCTGAGCCTCGCGGGGGCACCCTTTGGCGGCTTACTGGGCGCGTCAACTAGAGCAGTGCATCAACCCCTAGTCGCGCAGATACTTATATGGATTAGCGCCCTCAAGGTTGTGCGCCTTCCACTTATCATCCGCTTTGTCTTTAGCCAAACCTAAGCCCTCGGACAGCACTGTACCTGTACCCGGAGCAGCCCCGTCCGCCGCATTTCCGACCGCCGAAATGCCGAGTCCAGCCACGCCCATGGTGGCCATTCGCGCGAGCTCCCGTTTCGGATTGGCTTCCCATCGGGCGTCATCCTCGGCACCTTTATTCATCCTGTCTTCAAAGAAGTCCTGCGCGGTGGGTGGGTCAAGCTGGCCAAATCGACGCCCACGCCCCTTCCAGATGCCTTTGATCTTTCCCTTTATACGATCCATTTTCTTGTCTTTTGCGGCGCCCACGTGCTGCGCTTGCACTGAGGCGGCCCCCTTGCGGTCTTTCAGTTTCGCAAAGAACCTTTTTGCTTTTGCCCGTTTATTTAGTCCGGTGGGGTCCACGTAGTCTATCGGGTCATTGGCCACGTAGGCATAACCCGTGGTCGCTTCGCCCAACTTCGCTGCCTTGTTGCCATCCAGCACAGCAAACCCTGGGTCACTGGCGTCCCACCGTCCGATCAGCGGGTCCAGGTCGCGGAAGCCAAAATGCAGCAGGCCGCTAGCAGCTTCTCGCTCCTGCCCGGTGAACCCGTACGTGTCGACAAAGCCGCTCGACTGCCGCTCCAGGCCCGTCGGGAAGAACGAACGAGCGCCGATCACCAAGCCGCTCGCGCCTGTCGCCATCACCAAGCTGCCCAGCGCGTCTTTGTGCAAGTGTACCACCGCGTCGCCGTCGTCGAGCAGGGCGCGCCGCGCGCTTGCCCGCAGCAGCCGCGACACGGGTGATGGCGTCGGTCCGCCCGCGAACGTCAGGGCGCCGATGCTGGCCGCTTGCGCCAGCCACGCATCCGCCACGGTGATGCGCTTGTCGCCCACCGGGGTCCACGTCGTGCCAGCCGCCGTCGCCGGAGCTAGGTCGCTCAGCACCTCCGAGGAGATCGTATCGCTCATCGACCGCGCAACGCGACCACCTAGTCGGGTATATGCGATGCCGACGCCGTCGCGGACTTCGTATGAGGGATCTAGGTAGTAGGTTACGCCGCCGTCGGCCAGCTTCATCATTCGCGCATTCTCACCGGCGTAGATCGACACCTCGTCCGCCTTCCCGGCGCGCTTCACGCGGCCAATTCGGCCAAACCTGTTGCGGGTGAAGGTGGTGTCGCCGCGCGCCGTCATTCGGCCCGCCGCATCGTAGGTATACGCCAGCACACCGGCGGCGCTCAGCATGTTGGGGTGGGAGGAGTCGTAGGTGGCAGCGCCCACATTGGCCGGGCTGCTCGCGCCGAGACTGGACGTGAGCGCCAACACGTTATCGAGTGTGTCGTAGCTGCTCGTCATCACTTCAGGCGCGCTGCCGGCGGTGCCGAGGGTGGCGGTCAAAGTACGATGCCACGCATCGTTGGTGATCGCGGCTCCATAGGCGGGTTGGCCGGGGCGGGGGTCCGCCTTGTCGATGAGCGACAGCAGCGTGCCATTGACGTCACGATTCAGGTCGAGACCGAAGAGCACCTTGCCGCCGCTTGCGGTGCGGAATGTGGCAGGCCGCAGCCGATCGTCGTACGTCAGGCTATCCACCACGCCATTGGCGTGGGTAACCGTCGCGAGACTGCCACGCTCGTCGTAAGAAACGGCTGTCAACACGCCCGCAATCGCGGTAATACGCCCGCCAGCATCGAGCGTCGTCAGCTCAGTGCGGCCATCGGGGAACGTCTTCTTCACCAAGCGGTCGGCGTCGTCATACTCCAGGCGCGTCACGAACGTGTGGCCTTCCATCCGCTGCAAACGGAAGACCAGGTTGCCTCGTGCGTCATAGCCTAGTTGGTTCAGCCCTATGGCGTCGCCGACCGCATCAGCGCCCAGGGGGTACTGCATCTGGACGAGCCGCCCGGCACTCGCCGTGCACTCGGCGCAGCCGGTCACGCGATCTAAGGTCCTCGTCGACTTGGTCGCCGCCTCATTCGCCGCATCCCATGACTCGGTCTGGCGGTTCATGCCGTCGTAGGCAAACTTCTGAGTCGTTGTGCCGTCTTTGCGCGCCAACAAGTTGCCCTTCGGGTCGTAGGTGAGGACAAGCTCGCCGCTGTTCGGGTCGACCACACGCGTTGTGCGGTCCATGCCGTCGTACTCTTGTGTGCGCTTGTTGCCCTTGTCGTCGGTCACCGTCACGAGGCGGCCCAGATCGTCATATGCGAGAGTGGTCGTACCCTTCGTCGTCGGCGTCAGGTAGCGGTCGATGCCGATCGTACGGCCCAGCCCATCCATTCGTTTGACGATAGGTGTGTTGAAGTTGGCGTGCTTCGAGTCCGTGTCATCTTCCGCGAACTCACGGATCGTCAGTGGCGTGTAGGTGACGCGCGACTGCGTGCCGTCCCCATGGATGGTTGTCTTGACGCGGTCCGATGAGTCGTAGAGGTACTCGGTAAACGGTGTGCCCTTGGGCAGCGCTGCCTCCGACGCGTCACAGACGTCCGTCGTCCCGAGGTACGCTTGGTATTGCCGTATGGCCTTGCCCTGGCTGTTGAACACCGTAAAGCCGGACACCTGGAATTGCCCAGGGCTCAGCTGTTTACGTCTCTGGTAGCCGCGACCCTTGCCGTCGATGCAATTCACCGTGTACAGGTCCGGTTCGCCAGAGGTCTTCGAGCGCTTGTAGATGCTGATCCGAGACACAGGGTCGGCCAGCTTGTAGGTAATGAGTTGCGACGGAAACGCATCTGTGTCCGGCGCACGAATCGCCTTAATCATCCGTCCGTGTTGGTCGTAGCGGAACTTCTGGCTGGTCTCTGGGCCCACGAGCTTGCCGTCGACATATAGCGACAGGTCGGTGGCCTCGCTCACCTTATGGAAGGCCTTTTCGTAGCTGTAGCGTCGCTGCAGCGTGTACGCCCCCTGGGCGTCCTTAAGCGGTATGAGCTGCCGCGTCATGTCGAGTCCATCAAACTGAAATTGCGCTCGATGGCCCGTCTTTTCCGCCACCGTGCCGTTCGGGTCGATCGTCTCCACCACCTGACCGTCGGCGTTGAGCTTGCTGCGCATCACATCAACATATTCGCCGCCCTTCAAGCGTTGCTGCATCTTCGTCACGGTGCCGTTGGTCAGCTTTCCGGCGTTGCTCGCATCTCCGCCAAAATCCACGTCGTAGAACTTCAAGATCTCGCGGTAGAGCATCGTCTTGTTCGCTGGGTTGCCGTATTCCACCGTTCGCTTCGCCTTGTTGAGGATCCACGCATCGCCTGTCGCGACGCCCGGTGTGATGAACGCTGTCTCCGTGTAGGACTCGTCACCCTTCGTCGCCACCAGGCCTAGACTCGACTCTTTGATCACGTTGCCGTAGCCGTCATAGCTCCACTCCTGGCGCATCGTCACCTTGTTCGCGGCGACGCCCTCGGACACCTCGGTCGTCTCGCCCGTCTTGCAGATGTACGTCACCGGGTACTTTCCCGACTTCACCGTCAGCCCGTCCACCGGACAGTTCGAATATTCGGTGTTCGTGTGCCGCAGCGCCTCGGTTTTGCTCACCAGGGGCGCGTACTCCCACGCGTCCTTGAGTTTGACGTCGTGGTACACGTCCACGCCAACGATGTACTCCGTGACCTTGAGCCCAGGCTCCTGGTTGTCCGCCTTCGGGTCCGCCGGCCGCTCCTCCTCCACGTGACCAAAACAGCGGAACCCTTTATCGGTTTTACCGTCAAAGTAGCCGTCTCGATAGCGGTACTTCACCAGGTTGCGCACCTTCGGCGAGAGCGTCACCCAGTTGTCCGTGGACGTCACCAGGTTCATCGCGTTGGGTAGTTTGTACTTCCACGGCTTGCCGGCGGCAGCGTCCCGCGCCTGCTCGGCCACCGACGTGCCGTACGTCATCTCCTGCACCATCCCGATGCCGTTTTCGATCTTCGTCAGCAGGTTCGGGCGCGTCGGAAATAGCTCCAGGAACTTCACGTGCTGGGTCAGTTTGTTCACGTACACGACGTCCAGTGAGCCGTTGCCGTTCATGTCCGCAAACGTCGACAACACCGAGTCGCTCACCGCCGGCAGCCCAGGCACCATCGAGCCATCGATCACCACTGCTGTGTCGAACTTGGCGCCGTTCCGGTTGAGCGCAAACTTCAGCTTGTCCGCCTGCACCACCACGATATCGGACAGCCCGTCGCCGTTGATGTCCGTCAGCTCCGCCGCGCCAAGCTCCGTCGTGCTGAACCCGTTGATCGACACTTCAACCGACGGCCCCCAATGCCCGTAACCGTAGTAGAGCCGATATTTCAGTAGGTTGCCCTGAGTCTCGACCGCATCCTGCAGCCCGTCTCCATTCATGTCGGCAAGTTGCAGCGTGCTCCCCGAGGCGTCGAAGACCGAGCCGATCGCGTCGGCCATCTCGATCGCCTTGGCAAAGCCCGCGCCCGTGCTCAGGAGCACCGTGTCCACACCACCCGCTGAGGTTCGTAGCCAGTCGCTGCGGTGATCACCATCGTAGTCAAAGAAGCGCATCCCGCTGGCGTTCTCGTCGGATGAATCGAGGCCGGCGTCCGACACGTCGCCCACGTCTGTTGAGCCCGAGCCAGCCACGCAGTCCGTCTTCGTCGACCAATCGCCCTCGCCGTAATTGCACAGATAGACCCCTTTCTTGGCGTTGACGAGGTCCACGTACCCGTCTCCGTTTACGTCCATGGTCTGCACTTGTGCCTGCCCAATCACAAAGTCCGTGCTGGACTTCTTCGCGCTCGGCTTCGCTGCAGGTGCAAATTTCGGATGACCAGTCGTATCGCCCACGGCCAGTTGGAACGTGTGGTCACCCTTGTCGCTGGATGTCAGCAGATCCGGCAGCGCGTCGCCGTTGATGTCGAGGAAGATCGCCTTGCCCGATGCCACCGCGCCCGCGCCCTCAGCCTTGCCCATGTCCACTAGGAATGGCTTGCTGCACAGCTTGCCTGGTCCTGTGCACGAGCTGCCCAGCGACTTGGAGTACGAAAAGGTCCAGTGGATCGCATGCTCGACATCGTTCAAGCCGTACTGCCGCACTTCCCGCAGTCGCGAAAACCCGCCCGACTCGGCGTCCGTCTCGTACTTCAGCGCGTAGCGGTGGATAGCCTGCGCACCGGATAGCACCGTCACGCCCTTGAGGCGCTGGTCGAGCGTTAGATTGAAACCGGGGCGGGCGTCGCTGATGATGTCGCTGCCGCGCGTCTCGTAGGCGAATGTCACGCGAAAGCGGGGCGTGCCCGTCGCATCATCGTTGTACTCAATGGAATCCAACAGCGGGTATTGATTTGTCTTCTTGTACTTGTAGCGCAGCTGGTGGCCGTAGCGGTCGACCGTCACCACCAGCATGTAGCGAAACACGCCGCCTTTGGGTGTCTTGACCTGTGCGGACTCCACCGCCTCGCCTTTCTCGTTCGCGCCATAGTAGGAGACCAACCCGTCGGGCGACTCTTGCATCCAGTAGCCCGCCTCGCCGTTGGCAGCGCCTACCCACTGGTAGCGACTGAAGCCGCTTTCGATGCGAGAGCGGTACATGGGCGCGCCCTTGACGTCGCCGGACAGAACCAACAAGTCGCCGCCGCCCGCTACGAACTCATCCGTCTTCTTGTACTCCGGAAGCCGATGGATTGTGGCGCGCTCGATGGACGGCATGTCCATCGACCAACCAATACCCAGGAGCCCGGTGCCGGACGACGAACTGTAGCTCAGTCCCACCTGCGGCGTGAGCCCCGGCCATCCCTTAGGCGCCTGGATCGACACGCTGTGGCTCATCGCCCCCATCGCTGGATTGACCGAGACGTTGGCGCCCACTCCACCGATCGAGCCGGGGCCGTCAGGCAAGGTCACACGTTCATCGGTCACGCCCGCCGCTTGGCCATAGACGGCCTGGGGTGCGAAGGCTGAAGCGGTCAGAACGGCCGCCGCGAAATGGGCGAGAATGGACTTAGTCACGGGCTCTCCTCAGACATGTGGCGGTGCGT